>CALXSS010000144.1 GCA_944391225.1 uncultured Clostridia bacterium | reverse complement strand
AGCGTGCCGACAAAGCCAACATGAGCAGCAGAGGCGCATATCTGCGGAAAATGGCTATAGACGGTTTTATCGTTAATGTCGATACTACAGACCTAAAGCAAGCTGTGAAAGAAATGAACCTTATCGGAAAGAATATAAATCAAATCGTCCGTAATGCCAATACTTGCGGAGTTGCGAAAGGAGATGTTGAAGCAATAAGATCAAAGGTGGATGATATATGGCAATTACTAAGATACACCCTATCAAACATCCAGTCGGCAAAGCAATAAGCTACATATGCGACTATAATAAAACGAACGATAACTTGATCTACAGCTTTAGCTGTGCAAAAGAAACAGCGGAACTTGAATTTGAACTGACCGCTCAAAATGCCCGTTCCGGCGGACAAAATCAAGCGTATCATATGATACAGTCATTCTCACCCGATGAGGTCACGCCCGAAAGGGCGCACCTCATTGCAAGAGAATGGGCAGACAAGGTTCTTCAAGGGAAATATGAATACGTGCTTTCAACTCATACCGATAAAGCGCATATCCATACACATATCATCTTTAATGCAGTCAGCTTTAAAGATTATAGGAGATATAAATCAGACAAGCGGTCTTATTACCGGCTGAGAGAGCTCAGCGATGAGATCTGCGGTGAGTATGGCTTGAATATCGTTGAGCCGGGCAGTGTTAGAACGAAATATGAACGAAAGAAAACATACGTGTCTAATAAATACAGGATCAAAAAAGCGATAGATGAATGTATCCTATATGCCACAGATTACAAGGACTTTATAAGGCGCATGAGAGCGAATGATTTTATCGACCGTCAAAATGAATATTTGTGGTTCCGTGAAAACGGTAATAAACGCTTTACAAAGACCGATACCATCGGCAGAGCATATACAGCCGACAATATCAAGAAACGCATAAGCGGCATATACCGTTCGAGAACGACCGATCTGCTGATAGATATAGAACATAACATCAAGTGTCAGCAATCGAAAGGTTATGAGCACTGGGCAAAGCTCCATAACTTGAAGCTTGCCGCAAAAACGCTTGTGATATTAGAGGAACAGCATTTATTGAACTATGAGACATTGTCAAAACGAGTATCGGCAACATCGGATAAATTGAAATCGATCCAAGCTAAGATCAAATCAGATAAACAGCGGCTAAACGAGCTTGATAACGTCATGAAGAGTCTTAACACTTACCGCAAGCTAAAGCCGGTATACGATGAATACACAAAGAAAAATCCATTCACGCGAAACAACTTTTATAATAAACATAAGCAGGAAATAGAGTTGTTTCAGCAAACGGCAAAAAATTTAAAATTGCACAGAACATCAGATAATAAGCTGCCGTCTGTAAAGCAGCTTGAAGCCGAAAGACGAAAACTGCAAGCCGATATAGAAAAGCTGTCCGCTCAATATACAGCGGTACAATCGGAATATTCGGATATTGAAACACTGAAGAAGAATGTTGATATGTTCCTTGGTCAGACACCGGAACTACAAAAAGAAAACGATACCAAAGAAAAGCAGAGCGTTCGCCGCAGGCTTGCCGAATACCGGGAACGCGCAAAGCAGCAGAATGAAAACCAAAATCACAGACGGCATACTAGCCATGAGTTATAAAGGAGGATTCAATGGATATAACATCTATACAAATCAAAATCGATAAAACAGCAGCTCAAATAGATAGGCTGAGATCAAAGCTGAAAATGCTTGAGTATAAAAAGCAGCAGTTGGAGAATGAACATATCATAGAGCTTGTTCGAGAGGAGAATATCACTCTTGCAGAGCTTGACGAATTTTTAAAATCACATAAGGAAGGGACGCTTGATAAATGGATAGAGCAGAGAGTATTACGGTAAAAAATCCAATGTATATGGAGCTGCCGGATATAACTATCTCAATGGAGCTGAGAGGTACAACGTACCGCTTCAGCGGAGTATACGACGGGCACAAATCGCTGTCGTCAAAATTGTTAAAAATGATGGCTGAAAATTCAACAGAAGGCGGTGACAAAACATAAAAAATATGGTATACTATATATACTATCCTGTTTTGACAGACTGTCGGAAAGTGAGGAATTTATATGAACAGACAGTCTGAGAAAATAACAGCATTATACTGCCGCCTGAGCCGTGACGACGAACTTCAAGGCGACAGCAACAGCATTGTAAATCAAAAGAATATATTGAGCAAGTATGCGAAAGATAACGGGTTAGAGAATCCGAAATTCTTCATTGATGACGGAGTATCGGGAACAACCTTTGAGCGCGAGGGCTTTCAGGCGATGATAGCAGAAGTTGAGAATGGAAACGTTTCAACGGTCATTGTTAAGGATATGAGCCGTTTTGGACGTGATTATCTCAAAGTCGGCTTTTACACCGAGGTCATGTTTGCCGAAAAAGATGTGCGGTTTATAGCGATCAACAATGGCATTGACAGTGCCAACCAGACAGAGAGTGATTTTACGCCGTTTCTGAACATCATGAACGAATGGTATGCAAAAGATACCAGCAAGAA
>CALXSS010000143.1 GCA_944391225.1 uncultured Clostridia bacterium | reverse complement strand
GCGCAAGCTTGCCGCATACGGCGTTGAGGTGACAGAAAATCATATGCCGGGCGATGACAGCGCGGCGATCACTGAAGCTATAGAGAGCTGCGCCAAAAACGGAGCGGAGCTTATACTCTGCACGGGCGGCATGAGCGTTGACCCTGACGACAGGACACCGCTTGCAATAAAGAATACAGGAGCGGATATAATTACCTACGGCGCGCCTGTGCTGCCGGGAGCGATGATACTTATGTCATATCTGAACGGCGTTCCGCTCATAGGACTGCCGGGCTGCGTAATGTATGCAAAGAGCACCGTGTTTGATATAATACTTCCCCGCGTGCTTGCAGGGGACACACTTTGTAAGGAGGATTTTATCCGTATGGGCGAGGGCGGATTCTGCCGCGGCTGCGCGGAGTGTCATTACCCGGTATGCGGATTCGGAAAATGAACATGAATGGATTTACACATCTGAACGAGAACGGCAACGCGGTGATGGTGGACGTATCTGAAAAGCCTGTAACACACCGCACAGCGTCGGCGTCGGGAAAAATAAAGCTGTCGCCTGCCGCTTATGACGCGCTTGTGAAAGGGGACATTAAAAAAGGCGACGCCATAGCCGCCGCGCGCATAGCCGGCATAATGGCTGTCAAAAAAACAGCGGAGCTTATACCGCTGTGTCATCAGCTGCCCGTAACGGGCTGCACGCTTGAGTTTGAAAGAGACGATATGGAATGCTCTGTCAGGGCTGTGTGCGGCGTAAAGACAGACGGAAAGACTGGCGTCGAGATGGAGGCGCTCACAGGCGTTTCTGCCGCGCTCTTAACTATATACGATATGTGCAAGGCTCTTGACAGGTCTATGGTGATCAGCGATATAAGGCTTGAATATAAATCAGGCGGAAGAACAGGCGAGTTCAGGAGGGAGAGCAATGTATAAAACGGCAGTAATAACTCTTTCCGACAGAGCCTACAGCGGAGAATACGAGGATGTTTCGGGAAAAATTCTGCGCTCAATGCTGCCCGAGGGCTTTGAAGTAACTGAATATATAGTTCTGCCCGACTGCTATGAGCGGCTCAAAAACGAGCTTATCAGGCTTTGCGATAATGGCAGCTGCACCCTGATCCTAACCACGGGCGGAACAGGACTTGCTCCCGGCGATATAACTCCTGAAGCTACAATGGCGGCAGCCGAACGCAATGTACCCGGCATAGCCGAGGCGCTGCGCGCAGGGAGTATGAAGTATACAAAAAAAGCGATGCTTTCAAGGGGAGTGAGCGTTATAAGAAAAAACACGCTTATAATAAATCTTCCCGGCAGTCCGAAAGCTGTACGCGAAAGCATGGAGATAATTTCAGATGTCCTGCTCCACGCCGCCGATATCCTTTCGGGTATAAAGGCGGACGGATAAAAAGAGGCAGCTGCGCTAAACGCGCTTGCAGCTGCCGCGGATCAGTTATTCAATTATATCGGCTCTGTCGCCGGGGCGTATTGTTCCGCCTGACAGAACTCTGGCAAAAACGCCCTTGAGCGGCATTATGCACATACCCACGCGCTTTTTTATTTCACAGTCGTTGTGGCATTCCTTGCCGATTTGCGTTATCTCAAGCACGGCGCTGCCTATCTGTACGCGTCTGCCCGGTGTGAGCTGAGAAAAATCAAGACCTGAAATTATAAGGTTTTCGCCAAATTCGCCGTCGGTCACATTTCCGCCGCGGCGGTTGAAATCGTCAATATCCTCGCGCGAAAGCATGCTTATCTGTCTGTGCCATGCCCCGGCATGCGCGTCGTTTTTTATACCGTAATCGGCTATTATTTCAGCCTTATCTACCGCTTTTTTTACTGTGCCGCGTTTTTCGCTTGCGCATATGGCGGTCAGTGTTCCCATGTATCCTCATCCTTTCGGAAATATTTGTTATGATGATTAATATTGTAGCACTACCGGGCGATTTAGTCAAGCAAAAGGATTGAAAATGATCCGAAATAGTGGTATAATGTAAAAGGGTGATGTAAATGAGAAGATCAATAAGAATTATGGTTTTGCCCGTGCTTGCCGCTCTTATGGTAGGTATTTGCGCGGGCTGCGGAGATGATGGGATAAATGACGAATATACAAAATTGCAGACTGAATACAGCGAGCTGCAGAGCCAATACAACGAGCTCAAGGACAAGTACGACTCTCTGTATGCTGAAAATGAATCAGGCAAAGCGGAGCTTGAAAAGGTAAAGGCGGACGCGGTAACGCTTGGCAGCGCCTTGGGTTCAGTGTCTCCGGCAGAGCTTGAAACAATAAAGACAGGACTAAGCGGAAGCTATGAGTTTACATATACTCCACCTGCCACTGCAGCTCCTGCCACGGCTGCGCCCGCGTACTCCTCGTCTGCGTCCTCGGCGTCAGACAGCGCGCAATACAGCTATATAGGCAATAAGAATTCACACAAGTTTCACAGACCTACATGCAGCACTCTGCCTAACCCTGAAAACAGAGTGTATTTCAGCTCAAGAGATGAGGCTATTGATCAAGGGTATGACGCGTGCAAGCGCTGTAACCC
>CALXSS010000142.1 GCA_944391225.1 uncultured Clostridia bacterium | reverse complement strand
GTGCCGTAAACACGTTCATTCGGCGGTATCCCGTTGCTTTGCGCATAGCACAGTTCCTCTGCCGCCCTGCCCTGCAGTGATTTCCAGCCCCACCACGCACTGCCGTTTCCCACAAGCCTGCCCTTGCCGGTTACCGCAATGTTACGGCAGCCGTTAGCATATATCAGAGGTGAGTAGTTATAGCATTCCATGCCCTCCCACCTTGTAAAAACGACCGGCAGATAATCCTCAGGCACGCTGCTGAAACTGAGCACAGAGCCCTCCTCAAGATGAAGCTCAACATTGCTGCTAAGATGTATCTTTCCTGTTTTATATGTCCCCTGCGGCACTGTCACCCTTCCGCCGCCGCTCTGGCTGCATTTGTCCACTGCCGCCTGCACGGCTCGTTTACCCTCGCTTAAAAAGTCTGTTACCCTTGTATCCATATTCTCGCTCCCATCTGTTTCACAACTCAATTATACAATATTCGCGCATGAAAAACCGTATTATTATTGCTGAATAGCTCTTAATATCAGACAAATATTGCTGCCGCGTCTGCAAAAAAAGGACTGCCTGTTTCATGACTCAGCTATATCGTTATATGCGTGATACAGCGTCAATAAAACAGGCCGTCCCATTCCTGCGCATTGATAACTATTCTTCAAAATACACAGCCGCCGCTGACGCCGCCGCTGCTCCGACCTCATTATACGCGCTCTGGTTATAATGATAGCGGTCTGTCATATTCTCTATATATCCCTCAAAGCTCGCTGCCATGGCTACATCAGAAGATCCGCATATCGCCCGCTGAGCCTCGCGGATCACGGCATAGCGGTCATCTGTTCCGCTCTCGCCCGGATATTTGATATAGTTGAAATGCCCCGTGCCCACCATGAAAATATGCTCCGCTCCGTGCCTGATGAACTCATCAAACACGCTGAGCGTATTTTCGGTATAGGCTTGTGCGCTGACATTATTGTCACCGTCAGTTTCGCCCTGGCTCCATACCACAAAAACACGTCCTGTATTAATGCCGTTTTTCTCAAGAAAATTCTTTGCGTCATCAAGCCGCTGAACAGCATCGTAAATATATTTATCTCTCCATTCCGCGGAGCTTGTTCCGCCCATAGACGCCGACACAGCCATAAGCTGTCTGCCTGTCTGGGAATAATACCCGTTCACAAAAGCGCTCACCATGCTGCCGCTTCTTTTAGTGCTGCCGTCAGCGTTTCTGTCTGTAAGTCCGTCCTCCTTATCCTCGTAAAGCCCGAACGGCTCGGTTATCGGATATAAAGCATTCGGAGCGGACACTGCCCTGTACTCAAAGCCCGCATCGATGTCACACTTCACCGCCTGTGCCGCGCTGCCCCTGCCTGACATGTTCGACTGTCCTGCAAACACCGCAATATCCACCGTATCGCTGATATTTTCAGGCAGCCTTGCCGGAGCGGAAGCGATCGCCTTTTCCATTGCTTTAGTGACCACAGGTATATAGAAGCTCCTGCACGCCGATTCGTTCGGGTGCGAGCCTGCGCCGTTTATTATATACTGCGACATCTGCGCCGCGTCGCGTGTGTCAAGAGAGGTGTCGCTGAACACATCAGCCACCGATACTCCCCATTCGCCGCAAATCTCAACAGCCAGCTCGCGCAGTCTGCACTGTATATCCCAATTGCGTCCGCCTGACTTATGTATCGTAACGAAAACAATAGGCACATTCTGCCACTTCTGTTTCATTTCATATATTATCTGCTCAAATGCGCCGCAGAAGGTGGAGCTGTCAAACTCAGTCGCTCCGCTGCCCTGTATCTCGCCGAGATTTTTCATTATATCTATATGCGCGCCGTTTGAATTGAACTCCCTGTCTGTTTCGGGATCGCCGTACGCATCGTTAGTGTATCCGTCAAAAACTATAATATCGGGCGCTTCCGAGGGCGCTTCGCGTATCTGCCTTATTATGTAATTGCCGCTCGTTTCCTCGTTTTCGTCCTCCTTTTCGCTGCTGTCCGTATTTACTACTGACGCGCCGTTTTTAGCATACATTTCAAGCTCCATCTCATAGTCGTCAGATATAAGCTTCATAAACGACTTAGACGGTACATTGTGTCCGTATACTATGCTATCGCCGAATGCGTAGACAGTTTTTCCGCTCAGTACCTGATCGGAGATCTCCGGCTCAAGCTCGTCAGTATACACAGTCTCGCCAGTGTTCTTAATATTGCGCATTTCATTATCCCAGTTAAATATCTTCATGTATGTCCCTGCCTCCCCGGGAACGGTAAATTCCAGTGTCTGCTCTGTTCCGTTACAGTCACACGCTCTGACGCCTATCAGAGTTCCGTCAGCGTGATACAGAGCCGCGTATACTCTGTTCTCCGCCTGTTTTTTTGTCTTTATCCCAATGCTGTCAAGACTTCTGAACACAGTATAAAACCTGACCTGTTGTCTATATCATCGACCGCGCCATCCTCATAGACACGGCAGACTATCTCGTTCCCGTCATTGTCTGTTACCGTATAGTCAAACTCAGTATTCATCGAGCTTATATATGCATCGTCATAAAGGCTTTGCGCAATAAACGACGCCCATTTCATAGCGCCTGCCCATGAAAGATGTATACCGTCCGCTACTCCGAGGTTCTGCTTATACAGCTCTCTTGCAATGTCAACATTACAGCCGTAAAGCGCACGGCAATTTCTTCAGATTACAGAAAAATTACAAAAACGATAACATTTTGAAATGTACATTATAATCATTTTATG
>CALXSS010000141.1 GCA_944391225.1 uncultured Clostridia bacterium | reverse complement strand
GATAAAGACCACAGCGTGATCCTGTATTTTTCAAAGACAGCATATGTTGTATATGATCCGAACAAGGGCAGCTTTAACAATACTACAGCTCAGACCGAGTATTCAATAACGCAGTCGCTGCCTCTATCACAGTCAGAAGCTCCCCAAAATAATAATAAGGAGTTTGTGGGCTGGAGAGTGTTCTCGGACGGTAACAGAGATAATGATCAGGGCGTATTCATACCTGCGAATCATCAAATAAGCTATGATCAGAACAATAGTCAATTTGAAATAATTTACAGTGGCAGTAATACATTGTACGTTCCGGCAGAAAAAAGTACCATACTTTTCGTAGCAGAGTACAGGAACATTCTTTCTGTACAGTCGTGCTATGTAGGCGTGGATAATAAGCTGATCCACAATGACCCGGCAGGCGGCACGGTAACTATAAAGCTGGAGGATGAGACACCATCTGACAGCGGCGTTGGCATATATGCCGGACAGAGCTACACAGTAACGGCTGCGCCAAAGCCCGGCTATGAGTTCAAGGGCTGGTATTATACCTTTGATTCTGAGAATGATCAGCAAAATCAAACCGTATACGTTATTTCCGAAACAAATAAGACATACAGCGGCATATACGCGTTTAACGAGAATGTAACTATACACGCGCAGTTTGTTGAAATTGCCGTAGCGCCGATATTGAATGTAATAGCAGAGGATGATACAACGGCAAAAACCTTGGAAGATAATGGCATAGTCAGCACTGATGAAAACTATACCCAGGGCTATGGCGGCAGCGAATATGGAAACACCATAGCCACAAGCTTTCATATTACGCGTCAGTTTGCGAATACAACCACAATGCCCGGCGGAGTTTGGACGATATATCTGCCTGTAAACGGCACATTTATGAAGGTGCCGAATTCAGATGATAAGTCAATTTATAATTATGTGGATTTTTCAAAAGATATTGTTAAGGATTCTGCAAATTCGGGTAAGTCGAATTTCGGAAATATATACGATATGAACTCGTCAGACAATGCGAGAACAGAGATGTTCAAGGTATATGTGGGCGGTCATAATAATCTTACACTTACCAATGCAACGGTAAATTTTGGAATAGTGATCGACAATGTGTACGCGCCGAAAGCGACAGCCGGATTCAAGGTGGAGACATCAAAACCTGATGATGTAAGCGAGCTGGGCGAGACGAATTCCATATACACTCACTATAAAGACGGAGACTATGTGCATAATGAGGGCAAGCTTAACGGGGGAGGTGGTCAATGAATGACATATACAAAGCCTGAACTAAATATACATACATTTGAAACAATATGCGCCTCGGAGCAGAATATCCTTTCATGCACGAACGCGGCGATAGCAGGAAACGAGGTGGCGCAGTTCAAAAAGCTTTCGGCTGCGCGCACAGTGAGGGTACAGACCATAATCCAATTTAATCGAGGTCAAAGCTGAATACGAGCCGTTCCGGCGCAGCCGGAGCGGCTTTTTTAGATGTGGCGGACGCTATCTGCCCGTATTATCTGATTGAATAGCCGGCGGATGCTATCCGCTCCTACAACCAGGTATTTTAAAAAGACTATATATGTAGGGGCAGATATTATCTGCCCGAAAAACAGTGTCAGAATAGCATGCGGGATGAGCACACCTCTGTATTTTTTCTGAAAAAAAACGTATTTTGTATGTACATTTGCGCTGAAATATGGTATAATATCCATATCAATGTATAGACCCTGATAGAGGGTAAAGCGCCGCGGAGCGGTGAAAGGATATCGGCGGAAATATGAGCCGATATATTTTGGAAGGAGTTGACAGCTATGAGAGAGGGAAGCTTTGATTTCGGCGTAAAGCCGCCGGAAGAGGGCTATATCAAGATAACAGGCAAGACGCTCTATGACGAGGGAAAGGGCTATGGTCTTGACGATTACGCCGAGGGCGAGGAGAGAAAAACAGGCGATAAGGAGCTTTTGCGCGATTTTCTGTATATGGGCGGCAGGAGCTTTAAGGTAAAGGCTGAAAACGGACAGTATAAGGTCAGAGTATCGACCGGCGACTATGTTGACGAGGGCGACGCTGTGACAGCCTATGAGATAAACGGTGTAAAGGGCGCCGCATGGGTATTTGACAGCACAGTACAGCAGCGAGTATATGACGTTGAGGTAACAGACGGATACATGGAGTTCAGATTTTTCGAGGGCAAGCATCCGGCTGTCAATGCGATAGAGTTTTCTATGAACAGACCGCTTGAGATGACCAAGGTAACGGCTGAGGTAGCTGCGCTTGCGGAGGGCAGCACAGTAAAGCTTGCGTGGGACAAGGTAGATGGCGCGTACGGCTACACTGTTGAAAGATATAACAAGCAGAAACGCGATACTGATCTTGTGCGCGAGGTGATCACAGAGGAATTTACAGATACTGACGTGATACTCAACGACTGCTATGAGTATACAGTATCTGCTATGTTCGGGCATAGATTCCTGACGGATTCAAAGCAGGTCATACCCGTGCGGATAGTGGACGGCAATGAAGTGAGCGCGCATATAGACAGAATAAGCGCATCAATGGACGGAGACAGCGTAACGCTCGACTGGAGCGCGGCTGATGGAGCGGTATGGTACAATGTATATCAGAAAGCTCCGTACGGACTGTACAAGCTAATAGGCAAGCCGGAAAAAAATTCGTATATATACCGTGATGTTTATCCGTGCGCCGATATGGTATATGCTGTAGAGGCAGTAACACTGAGCGGAGCTACAAAGAGAACCGAAACGGTTTTGAAGGCGTCGGCAGCGCCCAAAAAGAGGAAGATGGAAACTCTTGACCGTTCGCTTGTGGCGATGCCTACAGAAAA
>CALXSS010000140.1 GCA_944391225.1 uncultured Clostridia bacterium | reverse complement strand
AAGGTATCGGGAACATATTTCCTATCACCGCTATTATCATTGACGGTATCCAATCCATGCCCATTATGCCTGCCGCAAGAATAGAACCTCTCAGCTCAAGCAGCGGTATCATAGAAACCAGAAAAACTATAAGCTCCTTTGGCATGAACGCGCTCCACGATTCGACCATTGACTGTACAACTGAATCCATATATTATCCTCCATAAAAACTAATTCAACGATATTCTATCATATGCCATTGCTTTTTGCAACAGAAAAAATAAAATTCATTTTATAGCACAAAAACAAACGCCCTTTGTCTGCTATATTTGTAATTTATATCTAATCCATCATACTATAAACTCAACGGCGTTGGGCAGGACCTCAAACTCCACACGCTCAGTTTCTCCGCCGTATTCTCCATCCAGCGTCCAGCTTACCGGTTTTTCTATTTCTATCACAGCCTTGTCTGTGCTGATAACATGCACGCCTCCTGAATTTCGTTCGCCATTCTTTATCTCGCTGACGACTGCGGCAAAATCAAGAAGATTCGTACTTTTAGGTATAACCACTATTTCAAAAAGCCCGTCATTGGTATTTACATGATAGAACTCTCCAAATTCAAAGCCTGCTATGCTTGTTGAATTCATTATCAGAAACAACAGCGCCTCCTCCTCAATCACCTGACCGCCGCCTGTGGTTATACGCACATCTACCCCCTCAATGCGCGGCAGCCGCTTCAGCCCCTCCATAAAATACGCGGCGGGACCAAGAATATTCTTCGTTGCCTGCGGAGTGCCGTATGACACCTCTGTAAATGCGCCAAACGCCGCCACATACACGAATTTATTTCCGTTGAAGCTGCCTATATCATAGCTTATCCTCTTGCCGTTCACAATAGCCGCGGCAGCCTCAGTCATCAGCTTAGGTATATTGTTCCCCGATGCAAAATCATTCATAGTGCCTGCCGGAATATAGCCTATAGGCACGCGCTCCTCCTTATCAAGCTCAAGCATTCCGCTTACTGCCTCGTTAAGAGTCCCGTCTCCGCCGGAGACCACTACAAGCTCATATAACGATGCCTGCTGTGCAACTGTTTTGGAGCAGTCCTTTTCCGACTGTGTTGGATGCACTGTGACATCATATGACGCCTTTGCAAAAATATCTATTATATCGAAAAGGTGATTCTTTATCCTGCCTTTTCCCGATCTCGGATTATATATAAATAACAGCTTTTTCACTTTCTGCACCTCATTTCAAACCGACAAAATCTTATCCGCCTATATAAATATTATATATTTTTTTTACGGAAAGTCAAGCGTGTTTATTCTTAATAGTATGTAATTTTTTATCTATTATTATTAAGATCACAGCAAACAGCGCTATTATTTGATACAGCTATTGCACTTGCCGCGCATACGTGGTATAATAGTATCTGTCATTTCAGGCATGAGCGCCTGCAAACTACTTATACCGGAGGCAGAACTTATGAGAATAATGGGAATAGACTATGGCGACGCCAGGATAGGCGTTGCAGTGAGCGATCTACTTGGGCTTACCGCTCAGGGCGTTGGAACGATAAAGAACAAGGGGCATAAAAGGGTGCTTGAGGAGCTTGACGCTCTTATAAAGGAATACTCGCCTACAACTATAGTTGTGGGTCTGCCGCGAAATATGGACGGAACAGAGGGATTCAGAGTAGATGCTACGCATAAATTTACCGAAAGCCTTAAAACCATATACAGCGGCGAAATAGTATACGAGGACGAGCGTCTTACCACAGCAGCTGCCGGAAGGTATCTTAATATCACCAACACCCGCGGAAAAAAGCGCAAGGAGGTTATAGATACCGTTTCAGCCTGTCTTATTCTTGAAAGCTATCTTGCAAAGCACGGCAAATAAGCTGAGCTTACAGACCGCAGACAAGAGAGCGCATATTATTTTTCTTTTTGAAAAAAAGCTGTTGACAATTTAGTGAAAATATATTAAAATATATTTAAGAGATCAGGTCGGACTATCCCGGATCTTTCTGACTAAGGGACTTAATATTATAAATGCCCGAATCCCCTTAGCGGGCAAAGAAAGGCAGTTTTAATTATGGAAAACAACATCATTATTTTAGAGGACGAGAACGGCGTTGAAATAGAGTTTGAAGCGATAGATGTTTATGAGTTTGAGGGAAAAACATTCTTTGCGCTTGTTGAGGTACTTCCTGAGGAGGAGGAATCAGACGAGGTTCTTATCATGATGGTTGAGGGCGACATCAACAGTGAGGATGCCGAGCTTGTAATGGTTGAGGATGAGGATCTTCTCAAGCGCGCTTTTGATGAGTTCGTAAGACGTGATGAAGAGGCGGCAAACTGATACGCTCTTTTCAAAAACTGACACATTTTGTGTTTGATTCTAAATATTTTTTTGAAATAATACTTGTATTTTATCGGATTTTGTGGTATAATACAATTGTAAAGAAGCCCTGGGGTTTCGCGTGGATGGATCATTTTTTTACCAACACTTCTTATACGGGATGCTTACTCCGTTTCGCGGCGCATATGCCTCCTTTCGCTTTTGCGACTGCCAGTGGACATGTAATGCAAATGGGAAGCGACCCACCTGCTTAGGCAGGTAGAATCTTGATCCTTATATCACGGTTACTCTGGGGATCTTTTTTTATTCTTTAATGAATATTGGAGTTTATATCTGTTATGCAGGCAATGGACAGCTTTCCGATTCCTTGCTGAGGCAGATATTATCTGCCCGTATTCCCGCCGCGCTAATGACTATCGAATACTATCCCTGCATTTTAAGATGAACTTTTTAGGGGCTGTAGCAAAATGCACAGACCACATAAAGCGAAAAGAACAAAGCAGATAAGCCATTTTTTAAGGATCACTGCT
>CALXSS010000139.1 GCA_944391225.1 uncultured Clostridia bacterium | reverse complement strand
ACTGTTCTAAAAGTTCCTCTACATCCAATCCGCATAGCGGAGCTAAATGCCTGTCTGTTACTAACAGAACCCATGATTGGGAAGGCATAGAAACAGATCTGAAGAATAAAGATAATAATATTGATCTTATTGGTTACGGCGCTGTTTATGAGGCTGAGGCATGGGTACGGCTTGATAATACGGAGGCAGGAAATGCAGAATTTTGTATGCAGATTTGCGTTGCGGATAAATTCTATACTACACCCGACGAATTTTTGAATGTCGACGCGGTAACTGTCAGCAACGGAAAATGGGCGCAGATAAAAGGTCTGTTTTCCACTGTAGGAATTTCATCAACTGCAAGAGTATCATTAAGGATAGGCGCATACGGCGGCTCTAATAACACATACAATTTTTCGGTAGATGATGTTATTGTAAGAAAATCCGATCAGGATGTTCAAGGTTGGTCCGAACGCGAGGATTTCAAAAATAATATGAATAACAATAAAGGATCATTAAAGGACGCATACCGCAATGACTTTATGTTAGGAGCCGCAAGATCCTCAGACTGGGGTGAGTTATCCGATGCGGAGGATGAGCTTATCAAAAAGCATTTTGATATAATAACGCTCACAAATGCAATGAAACCTGATGCGCTGTCAACTCATGAAGGACGTTATATGTGGGGTACAGCTGACTATATAGTTAATAAGAGTTTAAAAAACAAGGTCAAAGTACACGGTCATGTACTCGCATGGCATCAGCAGACGCCTAAGTGGATATGGGACAAGCTGAGCGCCGCCGCATCCGAAGAAGAAAGGCTTGCTTGCCTTCGCACATACATAACTGATGTCATGACCCACTATAACAGGAAGTGCTACAGCTGGGATGTTGTAAACGAGGCAATAAAGGACGGGCTTACAAGCACGGCATCGATAAGCGATATTCTGCGTGACTCGCCGTGGAGAACAGCGCTCGGCGACGACTGGGTTTATAAGGCATTTCTCATAGCGAAAGAGATCGATCCTGACGCGGTGCTATATTACAACGACTATGGCGTTGAGGATCCTATCAAGACGGAGGCTGTTTACACTCTTGTAAAAGATGTAAACGATAAATATAAGAAAAATAAAAATACCAACAATAACCTGATAGACGGCATAGGCGTGCAAGGTCATTTCAATATGGGTACAAATATAAATATGGTCAGAAATATGCTTGAAAAATTCAAGGAACTTGGCGTAAAAGTATCCATTTCAGAAATGGATATAGCTTATTACGGCGCAGAGCTTGATCCAGATGGAACATTAAAAAAAGAAGATGAGATAAAACAGGCGCAGAAATATGCCCAGCTGATGCAGCTGTTTAAGGAATACGGACAAAGCAGTGAATCTAAGCTTATAGAGCGTGTGAGTTTCTGGGGTACTGATGATAATACAAGCTGGCTTAAAGAGTACCGCCCGCTGCTGTTCAACAAGGACTTTTCAGAAAAAGAGGCGTTTGAGGCAGTGCTTAATCCGGAAGGATATTTGGATGAGCATCCAATAACCGAAACAGGTGTAGAGCAGGCAGTCGCGATAAAGGGTACTCCAACAAGCGCTGAAGACGCCGCATGGAATAATGTTCCTTCATTCAATATTAATAAACGTAAGCAGCCTTTGCAGGATGGTAAAACAGCCGCGTCCGCAACCGTAAAGTCCATGTGGGATGGGGAATTTATATATTTGCGCATAGATGTCACAGATAGCTCATATAGCAGCAAAGATAAAGTCGTAGTATTCCTTGACGAAAGAAATAACAAAAACTCATACTATGATTATGATGATGTGTTTTTTGAAATAGGTCGCGTCAATAACAGCGAAACCAATAACAGCGAAACTAGAGACGTTGCTATTGGTGGAACGTGGGAACCGTATTGGCAGCGTTCAGCCAAATGCACAGAAACTAATCACGGATACTTGGTATATCTCAAAATCCCTACAACCCTTGAAGTTGAAGTGGATGAGAGCGGCAACGCCGTGTTAGAATCAAATATCAAAAAAACAAAGCAAGCAGCGCACCACACTCGCCCTGGAGTTGTGGGATTTGAGGTGAAGATAGACGATGACAACAACAACGATGGCAAAGTAGATTATGAGATCTTCTTCAACCAAATCGATGATGGATTGTACGGCAAACTTTCCACCGCGGGAGAGCTTGCTCTCACAAACAACGGAGTTGCCGGTGTGGTTACGGAAGTTGTTAAGCAGCAAGGGGCGCACAACTCCGAAGCTACAGGTTTCAGAGCCGAAACAAGAAATCATTCCTCCCAAGATATTACATTTAACAAGGTAATATGGGACATAAAGGATACAAACGGGGTTATGAAAACTACAGGTGAACGGTCTCTTAAGACTAATGTAACACTTAAGCCCGGCGCACCCATATATATATCGCTCATAGTGGACGGTCTTTACGATTACGCCGAAGCGCGGATGTATGTTATAAACTGATACTTTACCCAAGCTTGAGAGATATAGTCTTGAAATTATCTTACACCGATAATTCAAGACTATATCCTCATACAATCATTCCGCTTCTTCATATACTATACAGTTTTGAAACTTAAAATCAATTCTACAAAAATCAGATAACTCTCGCCTTTTCCTATCAAATCTGTCATATCCCACAGCTCTTTTTACCCCCGCCAATGAATAAAACAAAGCGAACCGCAAAATAATTCACAGTTCGTTTGTAACAACTAATATATTATCTTTTCAGACATAGATTTCTGCCTAATATGGCACAGGGATCAAAAATATCCACGCGCATTATTGTTGTGATTGTTCTTGTCAAGCAAAATTGTAACACTTCTGTCCAAAATTTTTCTGAAAAACTCCGCATTTATTCCACGGTCAGC
>CALXSS010000138.1 GCA_944391225.1 uncultured Clostridia bacterium | reverse complement strand
ATCTGCTTTTACTAAAGATACTTGATCCACTGTATTAAACCTCCATTCAAAAGTCGAAAAACTCCAATTAGACTTTTTCGACTACATTGATTATGTTCTATTTTCTCATAAAATGGAGATTATTTCAATTCGCTGTTTTATTTTACGCTTACGAAACAGCAGGATTACGAGCCTGAAACAGACCTGAAAAAGGACGATTATGGGAGAATACATATCAAGCGATAACTTGCTCGTTATTAAGGCAGAGGCTACTTTTGGCGATGTTCGGAGTTTGACACCTAACAGGGTAAAAAAGCCCAATAAATCGCATGGCTATCACGTTTATTGGGCTTTTGCTATTTTCTTTTTTTTTTGCGTGTCGGATCACTCTTTTTAGTTCTTTTAGATTTTTTTCATATCTGATTGTGAAATGACTTGATAATCTGTTCTGAACATAAATACATTGCGTAATGTATCAGTGGTTCCTGTTAGCTTGTTTCTCTATTTCGATTTTTTTACATAGCGGTGACTGATTATCGCTCCAAAGCATTGCCTTTGTAAGATCAGCTTCCGGGATGTAAAGAAAATCTTCGGTATCAGCTGTAAGCGTTTTTACCTGTACACCGCAAAGAATTCCATTTTCGTATTCAGCTGCGTACAGCAGAGCGTTATTCTGATATGTTTTTCCGTAGATCTTATCCTCCGTAACCCAGAGCTTGTTACCGATTTCATCGCCTGTCAGCGACAGCTCTCCAAATTCTGCTATGGAAAAATAGTCAATAGGATTTTCACCCATTGCCGAATCTACTGCCAGTCCGATATATACGGACTCAGGCAGATCATCAATAGTAAAGGTCATAGGCTGGCGAGTATTGTCAGTATAATCGATTCCGCTGTCTGAAACAGACAGCGTTATTTCATTGCCGCTGCGTTGCATTCGTATATACTTCGGCAGCGCGTATAATTCCTCCTGTGTATTATAGCTTGAGTTATTGGAAATAACATTGCCGTCTTTATCTGAAAAGAAAATTTCCTTTGCGTTGCCTCCGCTTGTTTCTCTCGTATATGCCCGCACATTTTCACCGTATTTGAGCCATCCATCAGAAAGCATCAACATTACTGAATCAGGATCAAGCGAATCACGCAGCATTATGCCATTTAACTGCCCATTTTCAAACTTAGGTATATTTTCAAGCTTTACTGAAATATCAAAATCGCCGCTCAATACCTTGTACATGTATCCACATGAGTCCTTGCTTCCGCCTATTCTGCCTGAACCGGCTACGAAATAGTTTCCACTGTCGTCTGTCCAGGCAGCCTCATCACCGTTAAAGCTGCCTGAGCCTATCTGTGTTATGTTCCAGTTACCATCAGTTCCGGTCGATGTCACATATACAATTGAAGTAGTACTCTGAGTCTGCTCACCGTTGCTGTTATAAGCGCGGCAGCTGAGATAATGTGTGCCGGGGCTGAGACTTAGCTCTGTATCTATCACATCGCTGTTGACAGTATCAATAAGCTCACTTTTGTCATATAGCTCAATTTTTTCAACCTCGTATCCGCCTGTTGCATCTGTCACCGCATTATAACGAACCTTCTCGTCATCACCTATAACAGTCCAGCCGTTATTGTCTATAGTTCTGCCATTTACTGTGTCTTCAAGCGACGAGATCGCAGGGGAGAGAACAGTTATATCCGGATTTGTAGGCTTACTCTGTCTTTCTGTCCAGTCATTAACATACGCTTCTATAAGCATATATCCTGAGAATTCACCATTTTTTATTATATCGGTTTCATCGTAGCTTTCAAGACCGTTTTCTTCTATCCAGTTTTCAGGTATTTCAAAGACTCGATCAGTTTTTGTTGGAGTGACATACCCGCATACTTCATCAGCATTGTTTATAACACGCCCTGTACCATTTTTTACATCAGCTACTATGCGTGCATCTATCGCGTCACGCTTTGGCAGTGTTGCTCCTGCATTTTCAAGCACATACTCATATGCCTGCTGAGCGGTCTGCTCAGGAAGCTCGTATTCTCCCATGTCAAATGGAGTTGATTTCAGATCTGCCATTTTAATATTGTTAATTCCTTTAGAATTATCAGCAGTGACTTCATCATTTCCATCCACATAGTTGCCGAGAAAACAAAACTGAGCGTATGGCTTAATTCCTTCATTATTACTTATGTCGAATATTCTTGATCTTAAAGAATCTGCTGTAGAAGGACCATATTTATAGTAATTGCCTATCCAGTTAACATATGTTCCGTTTTGAGTAACATTATTATAGGAGTAAGGCTCTCCGCCATAAGCTGAATTTGTTCTGCCCCAATCATAGATAACATTGTAGCGAACATCGGTATTTTTCAGCTCGCGGTCAAGTCTGGGACTCCTGCTGTCGTGATGAACCATGAGATTGTGATGATATGAGGAATTTGTGCCGCCCCATATTCCGCCATATCCATGCGAGCCTTTAAAGTGATTGCTCATTCTAAGACTTTCACTTCCAATAGTGTTCTGCATTGTAACATTACTGCTTGGCGTATAGTCCTCAGATTCAGATGAACCTGCATACAGCGTGAGAGTTTCGTCCACAGACCAAGACACTGAACAGTGGTCTATAATTATATTCCTGTTCCATCTGCCGCCAAGACCGTCATATTCACCGCCGTTCTTATCAGTAGGACGTATTCTGAGATATCTCAGTATTACATTTTCAACACCATTCCCGATGAGTATGTCAGCGCCGGTAAAGGTTATTCCATCTCCCGGAGCAGTCTGTCCAAGTATCGTAAGGTCGTTGTTTTGTATTTTAAGCGTTTTTGTAAGCTCTATCATTCCGCCCACATCAAAAACAATTACTCTTCCGCTCTTTGATACAGCATCCGCAAAGGACCCTTTTCCATCTGAATTTAGATTTGTTACATGATATACTTCACGTTTATTTGAGCCGCGTGCGCCTGTTGTGTATTTGCCACCGCCCTCTGCCCCCGGAAATGCTAAAATATTATCTTCCGCCAATACTGCGCATGAACATGAAAAAACATAACTGCTCAATATTGCTGCGGCAGCAGCAATTGACAATGTACGAAATATTCTATTCATGGTCGTCACCTCCGATTAGTCTTGTTTATAGGTAATATTGTAGCATATATAAAGGCACAATTCAATGCTT
>CALXSS010000137.1 GCA_944391225.1 uncultured Clostridia bacterium | reverse complement strand
GAGCTGAGAATGATCGACACATATTGGTCGGATCACTGCCGCCATACAACGTTTTCAACAAGAATAAATGATGTTACTATCGGCAGCGGAAAATATGCCGATGTTATAGCTGACGCATACGAGGAATACAAGGCTGCAAAGGCTGAGCTTTATTCACCTGACAGAGATATATGTCTTATGAATATGGCTACAATAATAGTAAAGCAGCTTAAAAAGAAAGGCTATCTCAAGGAGATAGACGAGTCGGAGGAGATAAACGCCTGCTCGATCGTGATGCCTGTTGAGATAGACGGCAAGACTGAGGACTGGCTCATAATGTTCAAAAATGAAACGCATAACCATCCTACAGAGATCGAGCCGTTCGGCGGAGCTGCTACTTGTCTTGGCGGAGCTATACGCGATCCGCTGTCAGGCAGATCATACGTATATCAGGCAATGCGTGTTACCGGCGCGGGCGATCCGAGGAAGTCACTTAAAGAAACACTTCCCGGAAAGCTCATGCAGAGAAAAATAACTAAAAAGGCTTCATCAGGCTACAGCTCATACGGAAATCAGATAGGACTTGCTACAGGTCAGGTACAGGAAATTTATGACGAGGGCTATGTGGCAAAGAGAATGGAAATAGGCGCGGTAATAGGCGCGGCTCCAAAGGCTAATGTAATACGCGAGCGCCCGGCTGCCGGTGATGTTATCGTGCTGCTTGGCGGACGCACAGGCCGCGACGGTATCGGCGGAGCTACAGGCTCATCAAAGGCGCATACAGAAGAAAGCGTAGTTACCTGTGGTTCAGAGGTGCAGAAAGGTAATCCACCTATAGAAAGAAAGCTGCAGCGCCTTTTCAGAGATAATAAGGTGACAACACTTATAAAGAGATGTAATGATTTCGGTGCCGGCGGCGTTTCAGTAGCTATCGGTGAGCTGGCAGACGGATTGAAGATAGATCTTGACAAGGTACCGAAGAAGTACGAGGGACTTGACGGAACAGAGCTTGCGATCAGTGAGTCGCAGGAAAGAATGGCTGTTGTAGTCCGCGCAGAGGATGCGGATAAGTTTATCGGCTATGCTCACGAGGAAAATCTTGAGGCTACAGTGGTGGCAGTTGTAACAGATCTGAACAGACTGCAGATGACATGGAGAGGAAAGACTATCTGTGATATTTCAAGAGATTTTCTGAACACAAACGGAGCTGTAAAGAATACAGACGTAGAGGTAGAGCTACCATCGGAGAGCGGCTGCACTCTTAAGCGCAGTGTTCCGGAGGATACAAAGCAGGGCTGGCTGGATACTCTTTCAAAGCTTAATGTATGCTCGCAGAAAGGTCTTTCGGAAAAGTTCGATTCAACTATCGGAGCGGGTTCGGTTCTCATGCCGTTTGGCGGAAAATATCAGCTTACACCTACAGACGGTATGGCTGCCAAGGTGCCGGTGCTTACAGGACAGACTAATTCCGCAACAATAATGACATTCGGCTATAATCCTGAGATCTCAAAGTGGAGCCCATATCATGGCGCAGCGTATGCTGTTGTTGAATCGGTATCGAAGGCTGTAGCGCTCGGAGCGGATTATAAGACAATATATTTGACCTTCCAGGAGTATTTTGAAAGACTCGGAAGCGATAAAAAACGCTGGGGCAAGCCGTTTGCAGCGTTGCTTGGCGCATACAAGGCTCAGCTGGCTTTAAATATTGCAGCTATCGGCGGCAAGGATTCTATGAGCGGATCATTCGAGGAGCTGGATGTGCCTCCTACTCTGACATCATTTGCAGTAGCTCCTGCAAAGGCTGATAAGGTATTCTCGCAGGAGTTTAAAAAGCCGGGCTCAAAGCTTGTATACTTTGCTTTGGAGATGGACGAGAACGAGCTGCCGAATTATGAAAAGCTCAAGGAGATGTACGAGGCTGTTCATGCGGCGGAAATGAGTGGTAAGGTGCTTTCAGCAACTGCGGTAAAGGGTTATGGACTTGCGGAAGTCATAGCGAAGTCGGCATTCGGCAATATGCTCGGAGCGGAGCTTAATGAAAACGTCAGCGAAGAAATGCTGTTCAATGCACCTTTAGGCTCGATCGTGCTCGAGGTATCAGATACGGTTGATGGCGGAACAGAGATAGGAACGGTAGTGGAGGAACCTGTTCTTAGAGCATGCGGAGTAGAATTAGACCTTGAAACTGCTTGCAAAACATGGACAGCGCCTCTTGAAAAGGTATTCCCAACGAGGGCAGGACATTTTGAGACAGAACCTGAAACATACAGCTATGATAATAGAAATATAACGGTTGCAGGAGAGAAATTCGCAAAGCCGAGAATATTCATACCTGTATTCCCCGGAACAAACTGCGAATATGATACAGCGCGTGTATTTGAACGCGCAGGCGGAGTGGCAGATGTATTTGTAATACGCAATCTTACAGCAGCTGATGTTTCAGAATCTCTGGCTGAGATGAAGAAGAGAATAGACAATGCCCAGATTGTAATGATCCCGGGCGGATTCTCTGGAGGAGACGAGCCGGAGGGTTCAGGCAAGTTCATTGCAACAGCGTTCAGGAACCCGCAGGTAAAAGAAGCGGTCATGAACATGCTCAAGAATAGAGACGGACTCATGCTCGGCATATGTAACGGTTTCCAGGCTCTTGTAAAGCTGGGTCTTGTTCCGTATGGTGAAATAAGAGATCTTGATGAGTCCATGCCAACACTTACATTCAATACGATAGGCAGACATATTTCAAGAATGGCATATACAAGGATAGCTTCAAATAAATCACCATGGTTTGCAAATGTAAATACAGGCGATATACATTCAATAGCTTTGTCACACGGCGAGGGCAGATTTATAGCATCACCCGAGCAGATAGCAGAGCTTGCCGCAAACGGACAGATCGCAACACAGTATGTAGATCTGAACGGAAAGGCAACATATGACGCTGACTGGAATCCGAATGGTTCAGTTGCAGCTATAGAGGGTATATTGAGCCCTGACGGAAGAATTCTCGGCAAGATGGGACATAGCGAGAGAATAGGTAATAATATCGCATTCAATGTTCCGGGCGCAAAGGATCAGAGGCTGTTTGAGGCAGGAGTAAGCTATTTTAAATAATAGAATTTAAGTCATATAAGACCCCGCGGGATCCTGCGGGGTCACTTTTTATCAAAACGGTATAAAAAATGACGAATGAATAGTAATGCCAATATCGAAACACCACAAAATATAGTGTGTCAGAAAAGATGGTTTACAAACAACAAAAAAGTCGAAAAAAGCTGTTGACAAAGGGAAAAAGGTGTGGTAGAATATAATAGTTGTCAGCGAGGGAGAG
>CALXSS010000136.1 GCA_944391225.1 uncultured Clostridia bacterium | reverse complement strand
TGTGCATAAAATCTGTACTAAACGCATGTAAATATTCCACGGTTTTTGAACGAGTTAATATTTTTTGAATTTTATTAACAATCTGTGAATATTTCTAACTTTCTATAATAGATATCAATTCTAAATATGTGGCGGAATTGTTATGCAAACATAAAATTATATCTATTTCTGTCAATGAAGTTAGTGCATTAATGATATTCATGAACTTTGTTCATAATTTGTTTACTCATTCAAAAACCCTGGTAAATATTCATTAAGGGCTTGAAAAAAGTGCAAAAAAGTGATAAAATAAAAATAATAATGTGTAATAGAATATATTATCGGTATTGATTCATAAATGAGGACAGAAAGGAATATAACGATATGCTTAGATATTTTACTGCAGGCGAAACTCATGGTAAATGTCTTACTGTAATAATAGAGGGAGTGCCGGCAGGCTTTAAGATAAGTCTTGATGAAATAAATGAGTGTCTTGCCAAAAGACAGAAGGGTCACGGCAGAGGCGGAAGAATGCTTATAGAAAAGGACAGAGCTGAGATACTCTCAGGCGTGAGAGGTGGTATAACGCTCGGAAGTCCTATAGCAATGAGGATAGAGAACAAGGACTGGGCGAACTGGAGCGAGATAATGGGGACCGAGGAATCCAATGGTGAAAAATCGGTAGAGTATCCGCGCCCGGGACATGCGGATCTTACAGGGGGCATGAAGTATGATCACCATGATCTCAGGAATGTTCTTGAAAGGGCGTCAGCGAGAGAGACTGCCGCAAGAGTTGCGGTCGGAGGTCTCACAAGACAGATAGTTGAACAATTTGGCGTTGAGTTTAAAAGCAGGGTCGTATCCATTGGCGATGTGGAGGATACCGCCGATACGAGCGAGGCAGGATTCTATGAAAGAGCGTCTGTATCTCCTGTGGGCTTCGGCGATGCGGCGGCGGAAAAGCGCGCTATGGAATATATAGATAATATAAAGGCTGCCGGCGAGAGCTGCGGCGGAGTAGTGGAAACTGTTGCGTTTGGCGTGCCGGCAGGTCTGGGAAGCTATGTTCATTATGACAGAAAGCTTGATGCGAGACTGGCTTTTGCTGCTATGAGCGTGCAGGCTATAAAAGGCGTAGAGATAGGAATGGGATTTAAGGCGGCTATGACGAGCGGTTCAGGGGTTCATGATGAGATAGCGTATGATAACGGATTCAAGCGTCTTACAAATAACGCGGGCGGAATAGAGGGAGGAATGTCAAACGGAGAGCCTATAGTTCTGCGCGCGGCGATGAAGCCTATACCGACACTTTACAATCCTCTGCGCACGGTGAGCATAAAGGACAAGACCGAGCATAAGGCATCGGTCGAAAGATCTGACGCGTGCGCAGTTCCGGCCTGCGCGGTGGTTATAGAGGCTGTTGCCGCCTTTGAGATAGCAAAGGCATTTCTCGAGAAATTCGGAGGTGACTGTCTCAGTGATATACGCGCATCGTATGAGGCGTATATGGAGCGCATAAAGAGTTTTTGATAATTAAGCAAACTTACTGCGAGGGGTGGTGAGGTGATTGACTGATCAGGAAATGATCGTGCGCTGCAAAAAAGGCGACCGTGAGGCGTTTAATTATCTTGTGACAAAGTATCAGAAACAGGTTTTTAATATTGCATACGGAATGCTTTCCGATTATGAGGATGCGTCGGACGCATCGCAGGAGGTATTTGTGAAGGTATACAGATATATTTCCGCATTCAGGGGACAATCATCTTTTACTACCTGGATGTACAGAGTATGCTCAAATGTATGCAATGATATATTGAGAAAACGACAGAGACGCGGTATTACGGTCAGTCTTGATGCTGATGATGAAGATGACAGCGCGGTTACAGAGCTGCCGTCGGAAGATCCGGGACCGTATGAGCAGCTTGAGCTCACGGAGCGGCAAAGGGCTGTGCGTACTGCTATAGATTCGCTTAGGAACGAGTATAGAGAGATAATCATATACTCAGATATACAGCAGCTTTCATACGATGAGGTGGCGTCTATACTTAAATGTCCTGTCGGAACGGTAAAATCGAGACTGAACAGGGCGAGAAATGCGCTTAAGAAAAAATTATCTGACAGCAGGGAACTTTTTTAGAGTTTTTGCGTCTAATATATTGATAACAGAAAGTTGTGAAGTTTCGTTTGGGAGATATAAGTAAACGCAGTTTTACAATATTTTATTTTTGGGAAGGAGGAGTGAAGATGGATTGTCAGAAATTCGCCGCGATGCTTGATCGCTACGCTGATCTGAACGAGGATCAGATAAAAGAGCTTGAAGAGCATGCGATGGATTGTGAACAATGCCGCAAGGAACTGGAATTTTTCAGATCCATTATATCAGCCGCGGCAGATCTTCCGACAATAGAACCTCCTGCCGATCTTCTCAGCAGAATAAATGATGAGCTGGATAAACAGAATGCGCATATCGGAGTCAGAACATTTGACAGGATAGCGAGGAATGTACGTATAAATATACGCCGTTACGCTACAGCGGCAGCGTGTCTGCTGGTGGGCGTTATTGTAGGACTTAACAGCGGTATGATAATTGACAGCCTTGATGGCAGAGACAGCGGAGGCGTTATTCGTGAGCAGGTAAGCAAGACGAATGGGACACCTGAAAGCGAGACACCGGCTACAGCAGAAGCAGAAGCCGCGGTTTCGGCAACCTTAGCACCGCAGTCTCCGACAGCCGTGCCTGCAGAGCGGGCAACGGATCATAAAACACAGGCGCCTGTTTCGACACCTGAGAGTGGCGCTGATGTGGTTGCGCCTGTAAAAACGAGCAAGCCGGTATCTGAGGATAAGCCTGCATGGATTGCTCCGGCGGAAACACCTGCAGTATCTACAATGGCTCCGGTCATAACGGCGGCTCCGGTAAGCAGCGAGCCTGCAAAGGAGTCAGAGCCAAAGACGGATGAGAGCAATAAGTATGTCATGTCTACCGAATACCATATGCCTGATGAATATGCGTATAATGGCGAGAAGGATGTTCCGGAGGAAGAGATAACAGAGCAGCCCGGAGTGGAAAGCTATTCTTTGGCGACTGAGGAGACAGAGTACAGCTACGCTAATGAAGCAGCTGAAAGCCGTTCCGTTAAGTCGAATCCGGGTCAGCTTATAATAGATGTAAGCTCTGTGGATCGTGTTGTATCAATAATGAATGAGCTTGGAGTCGAAAACTCAGGCGTTGCATATGTTGCGTCAGCAGACATATTCTATGCTTTGCTTGACAGACTTGACGCAGCCGGTATCGAGTATAGCTATGTACTGAACGATTCCGGTGATAATATATCATTTAAGA
>CALXSS010000135.1 GCA_944391225.1 uncultured Clostridia bacterium | reverse complement strand
TCAAAAAATTTGACAAAAAAATTCGACAGCTATGCGATTTGGTAACGTTTTATGCCTTTGCAACTGTCGAACTCCCGCTTATTTTGTTCCATAGTTAGATCATTCCTTTCGTTTATTTACGGTCGGTATATCTATTGTTGCCTGTATTTGCCGAAATTATTCACCAGAAATAATCAAATCAGATATTTTATTTATTATGTTCCAAAATGTTTTTTGCATTATTTTAAAATATTTTTGATTTTACTATAGCCAAAAACGAATTTTTATAGTATAATAATATTGTTAAGATTTCGTATATGCAAAAATGCATCCTTTGGGCAAAGGGACTGATGCCCGAATCTTAAAAAGGGGAGTGATTCATATTGAAGATACGAAAAATATCCTGCGATGAGATCATGGTGTTTTTATCAAACGATGATCTTGAATTTTTTGAGATCGAGCCGGATGACATCAAGCCTCAGTCAAATGAGCTGCATAAATTCCTGTTTGTCCTTATGGAAACAGTACAGGACGAAACCGGATTTGATCCGTATCATGGACAGGTGGTAGTCGAGGCTGTTCCTACTAAAAGCGGATTACATATTACAATAAGCAAAACCGGCGAGAATAAGGGCAGGATCTCAAGAAGTGATTTCAAACGCGCCAGAGGCGTGCGTGCTACCGCTAATAGATCGCAGTATTACAAGATCTTGAATAAAAATGAAAATGAAAGCAGCAGAATAAAATCAGATAAAAAGGCATGTGCCGTATTTGTGTTTGAAAGCTTTACTGATATGGAAAATGCTGTTGCGCTTATGAGTGATACTGAGCTGGCAAAGGGTGAGTTGTACAGAAATGATAAAAGATATGCTCTTATATTGAAATGCAGAGCTGCTGAACGGTGTGTAAATATGCTTTCTGAGTTTGCGGTTCAGAGCAGCAGAAGCCGTCTGCTCGCCAATGATATACGAGAGGGCTGGAGGCATGTTGCCGCCGGAGAAAGACTTATTGTTATGGCATCGGCAATTCGCAGCATGCGTTGATATTTGCAGGAAAACAATATGTAAATTTTATATGAATATAAAATTAATGCTTGCAATATGAGAGCTGTTGTAGTATAATATTAGAGTATTCATACAGGGTATAAACCATATGGTTATATTCTCAAAAAACGAAAGGAAGTTAAAACATGAATTTATTCGGTATAACTGCTTATGCTGAGGAAGCAGCTGCAACAACTGCTCAGCAGCCAACTGTACTCTCGTCAGTGCTTGGTTTTGCACCTCTTATCATCATTGTTGTGCTTTTCTATTTTATGCTTATAAGACCGCAGAGAAAGCGCGATAAGGAAACAAAAGCAATGCTCAACGCTATGAAGGTAGGGGATAAAGTCGTTACTATCGGCGGCATATGCGGCAAGATAGTAAAGATCAAGGATAATTATGTATTTATCGAAACGGGCAATATCGGCACACAGACAGAAAAGAGCGTTCTTAAGATGGAGCGCGATGCTGTAAAGAGTGTAGAGCAGAAGCAGTCCAACTGATCAGAAAATGACAAAGACCGGATCACCAAAAGCAGATCCGGTCTTTTTCTAGGTTAAATGATAAGCTGGCGTTCATATGCGCGAATATTTTCGGTTTTTCCTATCACAACAAGAGCATCGTTTTCTGTAACGATATAATTTGGATCGATTTCCACATCTGTTTTATTCTCATGTTCTATAGCTATTATATTGAGCCCGAATTTTTTTCTGAGCGGCAGCTCACAGATTTTTTTGCCTGCTATTGTTTTGTGTACCTTTATCTCAGCAATATCAACATTGTTATCGAGTGAAATAAATTCAAGGATATTGTTTGTAAGAAGCCTTTGTGCAACCCTAAGAGCCATATCGCGTTCAGGATATACTACCTCTGCGCCAAGCTTTGCAAGAACTGAGCCGTGGTCAGGGCTAATTGCCTTTGAGATAACGCGTTGAACTCCAAGGTTGACAACATTTAAGGTAACAAGTATACTTGTATCTATCGCTTCGCCGATACATATAACTACTGTATCACAGTTCTGGATACCTATTTCTTCAAGTGTTTCCTTTGTGAGCTTATCACATACATAAGCGTACTCTGTATAGTCGCGCAGCTCCTTGACCTTACTTTCGTTATTGTCTATAACTATGACCTCTTTTCCTGCTTCAGCGAGGCGGATAGCCAGCGCTGTGCCGAAACGGCCAAGACCGATTATTCCGAATGTTTCATTATTTGGTTTAAACATAGTATTATAATTACCTCCTTATCCTACCGCTATGGCTTCCTCAGTGTAGACTGCAGATGTCGGTGTCTTATAGAACCAGAGCGTGGCAATGGCAAAAGCGCCGAGTCTGCCGATGAACATTGTTATTATTATTGTTATCTTGCCAACAAGGCTGAGTCCGGGTGTCACACCCGCGGAAAGCCCTACGGTGCCGAACGCCGATACAGCCTCGAACAGGTTCTTTATGAACTCGTTCTGAGAATCTGATAAGCATAATATAAATGTAGATGTGCATACGATCATAAGCGACAGCGATGAGACCACAAAAGCCTGCTTTATCGTCTCAGGCGGCAGCCTGCGCCGGAACGCGGTGCAGTGCTGATTAGTCGCGCTGCTTTTCAATGTGCACAGCAGTGTGAAAAATGTTGTGGTCTTTATACCGCCTCCAGTCGAACCGGGGGATGCGCCAATAAACATTAGTATTATCATCACGAATAATCCTGCTGAAGAAAAACCGTCTATAGGATATGTGGCAAATCCGGCAGTTCTTGTTGAAACGCTTTGGAAGTATGCTCCAAGCAACGAAATATCATCTTCTGTTATCATAAGTAAAACGGTTCCGCTTATTATGAGGAAGATAGTAGTTGAAATAACAACTTTTGAGTGGAGTTTCAACTTTTTAAAGGACTTCGTTTTTTTAATGTCGAGAATTACAAGAAAACCTATACCGCCAAAGATTATAAGCAGACTTGTAATAATGTTCATAAATATATCGTGCTGATACGGCAGCAGATTACGCATACCGCCAAGAATATCAAAGCCCGAATTATTGAATGCTGCTACAGCGTGGAACGCGCTTATTCCCAGCGCCTGCAAGGGCGTATAGTCCTGTACAAACACTATGAAACTGAGCGCTGTTCCGGCTGCCTCAAAGCACAGAGTCATGAACAGCACCTTTTTAACGAGAGTTACAAGGTTGCTGTAGTTCATAACATTCCATGATTCGCGGATCATTACCATTTCCTTAAAGCCGATGCGTTTGCGTGCGGCAAGGATTATTCCCGCGCCTATACATGTTACTCCGAGACCGCCTATCTGTATGAGCATGGCAAC
>CALXSS010000134.1 GCA_944391225.1 uncultured Clostridia bacterium | reverse complement strand
TAGAAAATTAAGTATAAAAATATCAAAGATATTATAACATATTGCTTGCGGTTTGTCAAACTTTATTTAAAGCGATAATTTTAGATATGCGCTTGTTCTGATATGCGTGTGGAGCGTTGTTTACAGACAGCAGAGCTCGTCTACATTGAGGTATACCGTTTCACCGACTGCTCGTAATACATTCGTTTTCGCCATTCCGAGGGGGAGACGCCGAATTTTTTTCTGAACAGCTTTGAGAACTCAAGCGGATCGCCGTAGCCTACACCGGCGGCAGCCTCCTTGATACTGATGTCCTTGTTGTTTAGCATCTGCGCGGCAAGATCGAGCTTTGATGATATAATATATTCTTTGGGGCTGATACCGTTTATTTTTTTGAATATCCGTGTGAGATGGCTCCTGTCAAGTGAGAGGAAGCGGGCTATATCGGACACGGTTATTTTTTTGTTGATGTTGGAGCGGATGAAGTTTTCCGCGTTCAGCACATGAGTTTTGGCAGAGTCATTTTTAGCGGATATTGTTCTGCCATGTGTAAGGGCGGCAAGAAATGCCCAGAACAGACTCATAGTTATTTCAAAGTTGCTGTTGTCATCGTCTATCAGGGAGCGCAGCGCGCTGCCAATGCCTGAGCAGTCGTCAAGCACGGGAGTGTCAGGTGTGAACCCGGCGGCATCAGTAAAGGTCTGGCAGAACCTGCCGTCAAATTCCACCCAGCTGTAGTGCCATGGATCTGATTCATCAGCCCTGTAGTAAGTACAGGTATCAGGATATATCAAAAAGAGCTGACCGGCGTGTATTTTATAGGTGCCCGTATTGGTAACAAGCTCGCCGCAGCCGCTGTATACATAGTGGATCAGATAAAAATTCCGAACAGCCGGACCAAAGCCTTTCAATGGACTGCAATGCTCGTCGCCGAATTGCAGTGGGAAAATATCGGCAGCCGGGATCGGACATTTAAAATATCTAACTATCATAGATACACCGCCTTTCGCTTATATAATATCACATTTTCCCATGAAAAGTCAACATAAATCCATGTTAATATCATAATTATAATTGTATAATGATAATAAAGGGGATCGACAAAAAAACGGGCTGTATAAAAATGTACATACCACATAAAGCGAATGGAACGAAATGATTGCTTTATGTGCGAGCGAGACTCGCCGCCTAACGTACCGCGCCTTTGGTCAATGGGCAGCGCATCTTTGTTTCGTCCGCTCCGCACTATTTTAATAGCGCACAAGATCCTAAATAATAAACGGCAGGAGAAATGCATATGAAAAAATACCTATCAGCTGCCATAGCTGTGACAGTGTTGCTCCAGATGATGGGCAGCGGCACGGCATTGGCGTGGACGACCTCAAGGACAGAACCCGCGGATATAACTGACACAGATTATATGTTCCCTGCGTTTTCAAACGGCGAGGTATTGTTGGGCAAAAAGACAGGAAGGCTTCCGGCTATGGGCTGGAACAGCTGGAACGCGTTTGGAAGTGGGAACACGGAGGAGCTTACAAAGGCGATGGCAGATGCCTTTGTAGACCTGGGGCTTGACAAGTTAGGATATGAGTATATAGTTCTTGATGATGGCTGCTACAAGTCAGAGAGGGTTGACGGAAAGCTTTCAAATGACACAGTAAAATTCCCGAGCGGCTTCAAGGCGTTGTCGGACTATATCCATAACAAGGGTCTCAAGTTCGGAATGTATAACGACATAGGCACAAATCTTTGTGCCGGAGCGGCGGTGGGCACAGCTGGCCATGAGGATGTAGATGCGCAGACCTATATAGACTGGGGAGTGGATTTCCTTAAGGTCGACAACTGCTATTATCTGTGGGATAACGCTACATTCTCAGGCGAGGATAAGGCGAAATATACATACGCGCCGAATATACGCTCTATAACAGTGAACGGAAACGGGCTTGATGTGACTTTAAACGCAGTAAAGGACGGAGCGCTTTTAGGTCAGGGCGCGCAAAAGAATACATCAGGCGATTATGTTACAAACATAGGTACATTTGACGGCACTAACACAGGAACAACGCCTGTTGGCGACAGATGGGGCGAGCTGAAGTTCACAGTTACAGCTCCCGCAGAGGGTGACTATACAATGACGGTAAGCTATGCCTCAGCGGAAAAAACAGGTGTGGGCAGATGGCTCCAGGCAGCGGTCGGCGAGGCAGATTCCGAAACGAGATATATGGATGAGCTGCTGCCGCTTACAGCGAGTGAAACAAGCTTTACAGACACAGAGCCTGTCACGATACATCTTAATGAAGGTGAAAACACAATAAGGCTGATGAATCATCGCAGGCAGGAAAATGTATTGCAGTCATACGCGGCTCTGTATGATTCGCTGAACAAAGCTGATCCTGATCATGACGTGCTGCTCTCGATATGCGAGTGGGGAAAGACGCAGCCGCAGAACTGGGGCTACAAGGTAGGAAGCTCGTGGAGGATACTTAATGATATAACATTTAATGTCGGCAATACGAGCGGCAGCGCAGGCTCGGCGAGCTGGAACAATGCGGGAACGGCAAGTATCGCCTCTCAGTACAACAAGGCGGTAATAATGGACGAGTTTTCAGGGCTTGACAAGGGCTGGAATGATCCTGACATGATGGTCATAGGCATGAACGGCATAACAACAGATATGAGCAGAACACATTTTACCATGTGGTCTATGATGAACGCGCCGCTTATGCTGGGAATGGATCTAAGGAGAGTGACTAAGGGCGATGAGATATACAATATAATTGCAAATGAAAAGGTAATAGCGCTCAATCAGGACAGCCTTGGCGTGCAGGCAAAGAGGATATACAGCACAAAGGCTAAGAGCAGTCCGGATACTGAGTATATAACAGATAACGACAGAGTAGACGTGCTCGCAAAGCCGCTATCAAACGGAGATATAGCGCTTTCGTTCATAAACCTGTCAACATCGGACAGCAACACAACAGTTTCAGTGGACAAGGAGCTGATAAGCAACTATATTGGAAGCAAGATGGCAGAGGGAAACAGCTTTGCAGATGCGGCGGCATATTATGTGGAGGATCTCTGGAGCGGAGAAACGCAGATAATCACCGGCGGAGAATTCAGTGTTGACACGCTCAAGGCGTATGACAATGTAACTATAAGAGTGACGCCGCTCACTGATGCCGCCTCGCTCCAGTCAGTGCTCAAAAGTGAGATAGATACAGCTAACGCTCTGCTCGCATCAAAGGCTGAATATGAGAGCATGACATTGTTCGCAGCGGCAAACGGCGAGCTTAGTGCGGTAATTGCTGATGCGCAGACAAAGACGTCATCAGAGGATGCTGAGGTACTTAAGGATGCTGTTATGGCGTTAAAGAGCGCAGAGGAAAGCCTGAACAGCGTATACGAGCTTTATGATGAGCTCGG
>CALXSS010000133.1 GCA_944391225.1 uncultured Clostridia bacterium | reverse complement strand
TACGGCTACGGCGGCGACTGGGGCGATATAAACTTCGAGGGCAGGAATGTCGCGGCAGACGGCAGCGCAAGCGGCAGCGGCAGCGGTTCATTCTGTGTGAACGGCCTTGTATCGCCCGACAGACAGGTCCAGCCGGAGCTTTATGAGGTAAAGTATCAGTATCAGAGCTTCTGGATGATCGAAACGCCTACCTATGAGCAGAGACAGCTTGAAAACGGCTGGACAACTGACGAGGACCTCAAGGCAGGACAGGTAGTCGTATATAATGAAAATAACTTTACAAACCTAAATGAATATGATATGAGCTGGACTCTGACGCAGAACGGCAAGACTATAGGCAGCGGCAGTATAGAAAATGTGCCGTCAGTAGAGCCTAAGAGCGCGGGAGCGGTGTCAATACCGTTTGCTGAGTATATTCCGGATCAGTATGACAGCAGAGACGAGTTCTGCCTGTATGTGGAGATAAACGAAAAGAATGACACATGGGCGTATAAGGCTGGTCACGAGGTGGCTCATGAGCAGTTCACGCTCACAGACGAGGTGATAAACGCTCTGAGCGGCGCGGCTAAAACTGAGGCTGACGCGGTAGATGTGAACGGAAACGGCATAAGCGTGACAGAGGATAGCGAAAAATTCACGGTAAAGGGCAATGATTTCAGCTTTAACGTGAGCAAGAAAACAGGCTTCCTTTCGGATTATGTGTATAAGAACGAAACGCTTATTCAGCAGCTCAGACCGAACTATACGCGCGACAATCACAATAACGACAGCCCTATGATAGACAACTGGAGATACGCAAACGAGGAAAAGAACATAGAGGCTATACCAAATACTATAGGCTATAGTGTCGATGAGAGCGGCAGATATGTTATAGATGTAGGAATGAAATTCACTGTAGATTACAGCGGTCCGGAGTATGCGGAGGCGTTCCTAAGATATGTAGTGGATCAGAGCGGAGCAGTTACATACAGAATGTATCTTGATACTACCGATATGTCCAGACAGACTAAAGACGGCAGATTCATTCTGAGGCTGGGTTCTGAAATGAAGCTGGACGGCGGCTATGAAAATATCACATGGTACGGAAACGGCATAAAGACAGGCACAGACGGAGAGTATGGATATAAATATCCCGTGCCGGAATCATATCGTGAGCGCGACACCTTTGCGGTAAAGGGAATATACTCATCAACTGCAACCGATATGTTCTTCCCGCATCTTGACACTCAGGAAACAGGCACGGTCAACAATGTTACCTGGTCGGTCATGGACAGCGAGTCAAGTGACACAGCCCTGCTTGTGACTGCTGATGAAACATATAAGGGCAGGGAAACAGATCCGAACTATACAGATAATACTCTTGAGGTATCCGCGCTGCATTACAGCACAAAGGATCTGAGAAACGCCACAAAGCATCCGTATGAGCTGACGTCGTCAAGCTCCTACACTCAGGAAAGCAATGTGACATACTTTAACGTTGACCACAAATCGCTCGGTATCGGAAACGCAAGCTGCGGTCCGTAGGCGCGCGAGGATGCAAGGATCAACACAGGATATATTTTTGATTATGAATACACATTTGTGCCAACGGCAAAGAGCAGCTCAGATGAATATACAAGGCTCAGCAAGGCATGGAGAGCGACAGAGAGTACAACAGAGGAGGATCCGGAGTTTGCAATAGAGTTGGGTAAGATAGGCTATACAACTCTCAGCGAGGGACTTCCCTCAACGGTTACAGTAGAGGGCGAAAGCCGCGCGGTAGTATGGGAGGAAAGCATGGCGGACTGTGAGGTCTACGAGGATACAGTAATCACAGGCGCGCTCGACGATAAGACCGTGGTAACGGGCGAAATATGCGTATACCCTGACAATATGTATTATTTTGTAGACTGCAACGACGAGGATCCGGCAGAGTACAACGGTGTAAAGAGTATCTCTCCGGCTCTAAAAAATGAGACTGCCGACAAGACAGAGTACAGCGGCGGCTGGGGAATTTCGAGCGGCGAAGGCTCATACGGCGATCCAAAGGATAAGTCAGTAGACGGAAACAAATATACATCAGGCTGGTATCTGAACGGCAGCACGCCGCTTGAATATACCTTTGAGCTTGACGCGGGCAAGTATTCGGTCGTAACAGGCTCATATGAGTTCTGGACCGGCAATGCGGCAAGAAATATGAAGCTTACCGTCAAAACAGCCGACGGCACAGAGCTGCCGACGGACGAACCGACAGATGAGCCGACGGACGAGCCGACAGATGAGCCGACGGACGAGCCGACAGAGGAGCCGGCGTCAGACAGGATAACAGGAATAGAGATAGGCGGCGCTGTATATTCCGAGGGCGACGAGCTGCCGGAGGAAGGCAGCATAGATAAGGTGATGGTAAGCTGCGAGGATCCTCAGCTGCTTGACGGCTGCATAATGTACACAGCTGTATACAGAGACGGAGCGCTTTGCGCGCTCTCGGCAGACGCGATAAGCGCGGATATGTTTGAAAACGGCGAGGCTGCGATCAGTCCGTCAAAGCCTGTGCAGCTCACAGGCTCAGGCATCACGGCGGCGGTATTTATCTGGAACAGCAGCGGTTCACCTGCTTTGGCGGGATTCAAGTTGTAATAAATATAAGATGGGCGAGCAGCACGCCTCTCTTATTTGCAGCTTGCAGACTGCTGAAAACATATTTTGTCATGATTTTTGAATGCTTTTGATAATTTACAATTATCTGAACAGGTGTTATAATTTGTTCAAGACATTAGAAATCGGGTGCGGTTCCGCTCAGGCGGTTTCCCGGCCGAACCTGTTTTGTCTATGTTATTTCGTGATATGGTATGCAGATGCGTTAGGCGTTCGATTGCTTTTATCGGATATTTGAATTGGTCTTTCCTCTCTCTTTGCAGTCTGCGCGGACGTATACCTTCCCCTATCACCAAATAAGCGTCCGGTCATATTACAGTCGAGCCTACCTGTGATATGACCGGAAAGTTGCTCACATTTAAGCGCGTAAGGCGCTTATTTTTTTGCCGAAAAACAGTGGCGCGGCTCAAGCTTTCATATAAAGCTCAAACTCGCCGTCGTTATTTTGTATGATGGCAATTTACCCGTAAAACAGAATAAATTTAGTAATTTTATTTCGGTGAGAAATGATGTATAATAAAATCAAAGAATTTCTGCAATGCTGCGGCGCAGAGCGGACCGTGCTGCGGCAGATGCGGTATGATAATAAAAGGAGTGGCTTATGTATGGAAAAATACTTGGATGAATCTCTGTCGATAGACGAGAGGATCGATGATCTTATTTCTAAGCTGACCGTTCAGGAGAAGGCAGAGCAGCTGCTGCACAAGGCTGCCGGAGTGCCAAGGCTGGGAATACATCCGTACAACTGGTGGAACGAGACACTGCATGGCTTGGCTCGTTCGGGAACAGCGACAGTGTTCCCGCAGTGTATAGGACTGGGCGCGACCTTTGACACAGAGCTTGTGCATAAGATAGCTGAAATATGCTCTACTGAGGGCAGAGCTAAGTACAATGAGAATTCAAAGTACGGCGACTATGATATATATAAGGGTCTTACATACTGGACACCGAATGTGAATATATTCAGGGATCCAAGATGGGGCAGAGGTCATGAAACGTACGGCGAGGATCCATATCTGACGACCCAGATGGGGCTGGCGTTTGTGGACGGTCTGCAGGGACATGGCAAGCATATGAAGAGCGCTGCATGTGCAAAGCATT
>CALXSS010000132.1 GCA_944391225.1 uncultured Clostridia bacterium | reverse complement strand
TATCGCTTTAAATAAAGTTTGACAAACCGCAAGCAATATGTTATAATATCTTTGATATTTTTATACTTAATTTTCTACTTAAATAAGCAAGGTGATAAAATGAAAAAATCGGCAGCTGCCGTTACCGCGGCGATATTGCTTTTTTCTGCCGCAGCTAACGCGGCATATACTCAGAACGATATACAGACATCTGTCAACAGCGCTTTTGACTGGCTCGAACAGAACGCGTCTGCTCTTTCAAATCCGGGCAATGTCGCCTCTGATTTTTATATAATGGCGCTCTCGCGCATGAACAAGGAATACAGCTATGGAAAATATGTGGATCTGACCGAGAAGATCACGCCCACCACCAAGCAGGACGGTCAGAGGCTCATAATGTCGAACGCCGCCTGTGGCGAGTTCCTCTCCGATTCCTTTGTGGGCTGGTACACCTACGACGCAGACTTCACCACAGCATCAGACATTGCAGGCGCTGTTATAACTCTTGACAGCGGCGGCTTTGCCGCTCCTAATGGCAGCCCCGGCTCAGAAAACCTCGCCGCCACACTGCTTACATATCAGCAGTCTAACGGCAGCTTTGAAAACGATATACTTTCTACCGCAAAATCAGTTATAGCCCTTTCACGCTATCTCGGTCTTGAATTTGAGATACACGGCGAGAACAGCAACGAAATGTATACGTACAATGTTGACGATGCGGTATATAACGCTGTAGGATACCTTAGCGGCGTACAGAATGCCGACGGCGGATTTTCAACAGTCAGCAACACCGTATATTCTATAATCGCGCTCGACAGCGTAGGCGTTGACGCCGACAATGACCAGCGTTTTATAAAAAACGGTTCCACTCCGCTGACATTCCTGCTTTCAATGCAGCTCTCTGACGGCAGCTTCAATTCCTCGGCAGAGGACACTGCTCTTTCAGCCTGCGCGCTTGTCAGCCATCTGCGCGCTATGCAGGGCAAATCAGGTTTCTTTAACTTTATAAGCTCTGACAGTGTTGATACTATCGTCTCCGGCGGCGGAGGCAGCTCAATAGCGCCCGGCGGCTCGTCATCAGTCTCCTCATCTCAGAGCAGCGGCAGTCAGGGCAGCTCTGGCAACTCTACAGCTCAGCCATCAGCTACCCAAAATGTTATACGCGTGACTCCAATGCCAACACGCGAACCGGAGCATTCCTCCACTAACGAGGAACAATACGGTCCTTTCCCGTTCGTTGGTCCCGCTCAACAATCTGAACAGCCGAAAAAGGCTGCCGCAGCGACAGTTGATCAGGATACATCAGGCGTAGTCATTATCCTTATCTGTGCCGGCGCCCTGCTGATACTGCTTATAGCTGCGGCTATGCTGCTTTGCCGGTTCAAGCCTGAGCTCGTCTCAAAGCTTGACATTGCAAGAAAGCTTATACCTGATAAAAAAGAATCTGAAAAGACTGAGGAGCCGGAAAAGGATCTGCTTTCCGAAATAGACTCGCCCGGCGAGGTAGTTCCGACTGAAGAGCTGTATGATCCTGACTTTATCAAAAAGCTGATACCTGTAGATGAGATAGATTCTTCTATCGGTTCTCTTATTGAAAGCGATCAGGAGAATACCGATAACACCGATACGACTGACAACGATAACAAAACTGTATAAGCAACACGAGGCTGTTGCAAACTCGTTGAGTTCGCTACAGCCCCTTTTTAGGTCCTTATTAAATCTTTTATACGTTATTTATCTATAAACAAATGACGCGGCAGACCATCGACCATAAACGGTGAAAGCTCTCCGATTATCAGCGGCGACGCATATTCATTGAACTTCTTTGAAACATATGTATTATCATCAGTGATCCAGTCAAGAGGAACGCATTTTTCAACGTTAGCTATGAGATTTACATCATATATCGCCGTTTTGATCTGATACGGGTTATTTGATATTCTTTCAAATATTACCATCTTGCCGGTTTCACCGTTCAACGCTGCCTGAACAGCGTCAGCTCCGGCAGTATAAGCCTCCGTTATATCACGGCGCGAAACGATGTGCGACGCGCATCTCTGCAAAGTGGAAAATACGATACCACGCGACTTTATGCCCGTGTTCTCGCCCAGAAAATCAGCCAGATACAGCGCCGTTCCGCCAAGAGCCTTATGTCCGAACGAATCTTCAAACATATTCTTCTTGTTTGCCTCACAGACGTACAAACCGTCAGCAGTCTTTATGCCCTCTGATACCGCTACTACAACCGTAGTCTGATACTTTTTAAGCTCCTCTATCTTTTTCAGGAATTTGTTATGGTCAAATTCAACCTCAGGCAGATATATAAGATCAGGTCCCGTGCAGTCCTCTGCTCTTGAAAGAGCCGACGCTGCAGTAAGCCATCCGGCATTTCTGCCCATTATCTCAACAACAGTGATTGAATCCGTGGGATATGTCTTAGCGTCTCTGATTATCTCCTTCATTGCAGATGCGATATACTTTGCGGCGCTTCCGAAGCCAGGAGTATGGTCTGTTACAGCAAGATCGTTATCTATAGTTTTAGGCACGCCCATAAACGTTATATCGCTGTTTATATCTTTAGCGTAATTCGAGAGCTTTTTAATTGTGTCCATCGAATCATTGCCGCCTATGTAGAAGAAGTGCTTTACATCAAGCTTATTCAATATATTGAACAGCCTCCAGTATACCTCCTCATTCGATTCATAATCAGGCAACTTATATCGGCAGGTGCCTAAAAAGGACGAGGGTGTGCGCTTTAAAAGCTCTATATCAAGATCATTTTTGATATAATCATCAAGATCCACATAATGCTCATTCAGCAGTCCCTCTATTCCATTACGCATTCCGTACACCTTTTTTACGCCGCAGTCCTTAGCAGTCTTGAATACACCCACCAAACTTGAATTGATAACTGAAGTGGGACCTCCCGACTGTCCTACAATTACATTTCCTCTTAACATAAATAATTCCTCCTCTTTTTGCCGTCCATGCGACTCCGTTCTTATATTATTATACAACAAAATACTATAAACTACAAGCCAAAAATCGGATAGTTTTGTATAAATTCACAAATAATCTGTTCAAGAAATTATATCTGTTTATTGTTTAACTATAATAATTTTTCTTATATCAAACCTGCATGCTTATCACCTAATCATATCTTTAAGTATCTTATCACTTAATATACGCTGATGTCTGTTTAATTAACATTGTCTCACTCAACGCTGCAATTTCATATTATAATACGGAACTGTATTATAATATGAAAAGAGGTGATATTCATGAGGTTTGACTGGAAAGCTCGCTTTTCAAATCCATCGTTCTATATACAGCTTACTCTTGCCGTATCTACTCCGGTACTTGCATATATGGGAATAACTGTACAAAGCATAAACTCGTGGAAATTCCTGCTTGACATAATTAAGGAGGCTCTTTCCAATCCATACATTCTTATACTCACGGTTATAAGTGTATTTAACGCCGTGGTAGATCCCACGACATCTGGTTTCTGCGATAAATCCAAGATACAAAAAGAAAAATTGTCTGAAACAGAAAAAACTCAGCTTACAAACGGCGCCGATCAGGACAGCGAGCAATAAAATGAGCTGTAGCAAAAGCTATGCGAATAGTTCAAAAAATAATCAAACTAAAAAACAGAGCATATTGAAACTCCTGTTTTAAAAGAGGTTTCAATATGCTCTGCCTATATTTCACAAAAAACTCATCGTATTGCAAGGGGTTTAAGAAAAATATATTTATAAAATGAAGCGGAAGCCTCATAAATACCCTTACTTCGGCGAGGAAACCAATAGAATTTCATTGCTATCGGCTCTGCGCATCGGAGATTATGTACAATGACGCGGTATATGTGTCATACACATTATCTTATTCGATAAACCATGGTCATTTAACTGTTCACGATCATCATGATTTCATTATTAATTGTCTTTGGTAACTGACTTTGGTTGATACATCCGATCAGAGCAGTAATAAACGGAATTAAACATAATAACCATCCTACAACTAAACCAATGATCTTACCTGTCCATTCTGCATCGCTGTAATTGACAACAAGGCTATTACCTTGAATTGAACAAGTCGCTGTGATACCCTGACCCATTCCTAAAATCATATTGATACCACCGCACCCTTTGTCAAATGTCATTCTTAAAGAATTATTCATTTGCACCATCGAAACCGTGAAGCCTTTCGCCTGAAAAGAATCCCTCAAGCGATCCCCCAGGTAAGCGAGATTAAAGTTTGGTGGGACATTCATCATAAAAGTGTCTGCCATATATAATCCTCCTTCTCATTTGAAATTA
>CALXSS010000131.1 GCA_944391225.1 uncultured Clostridia bacterium | reverse complement strand
AAGCAAAAACCTCATAAAATCAACGATTTTAAAGAAATTTAAAATAAAAAATGGGGTGTCTATTTGACACTACCATATCTGAAAGAGAGGCGGAAGAAATGAAAGATCCGATAATGATTTGTATGGACAGACTGTTTTTTGATGATGACGGAAACATATTGCCCGTTAAGCCAACAAGATAAACTGAAAAAAACACACCCATGTACCGATTTGCAAAGTTTGAAGTATCTGCTTTTGCCTGCCGGTTTATCATTAAAACAGGGTGTGTTTTTTTATTTTATATCATAATTCAGCGCTGCAAATGTAAAAAACGCATACAATCATTAAAAATTACACATGTATTTTTGTCAGATCTATGATAAAATAGTGAATGGAAATTATAAATGAACGACAGCAGTCAGTTAATTTATCAAAAATTTGCAGGAGGAATTTTTGTGGAAAAGAAAGGAAGAATAGCGGCGCTGTTTATAGCTACTGCCATGCTTATGCCGCAGATCCCGGCGTATGCGGAGGGAAATTCGGTCGTTACAGACAATGGCATAACCGCGTCTGTACAGAATGCTGAAGCAGGAGAAACGGTGACGCTGGAGCTGCCCGAAGGGTATGTGGAAGGCTCGCTCGTTATCAGCTATAAGGACAGTGAGGATAAGACCGATATACCGGAGAATATAGAAAAGCAGTCGGACGGCAGCTACAGCTTTACTATGCCCGATCATGATGTTCAGGCGTCATGTCTTGTGAATACAGAAGCCGATAAATATATTGTTGTGGGAACAACGAGTAGTTATTATGTCAGGAATGACAATACTCTTGAGGTGAGCTTTGATGTGCCGGAGGGTGAATATTCCTCAGCAGAGGCAAGCATACCTGTGCGCGCGCATGGGTATAACGCAAAGAATATGAAAGCGGTCATGAACGGCGACGAGTATCAGGTGAACAGCGGCGTTGTGTCCGGAACAGGAACAGGCATTGTACCCGGAGCTGCAAATGTAATGACTATAACAAATGAGAGTGAAAACGGAGTGGATTATTTTTATAACGCAAAGTCATATTATCCTGTTACCGCGTCAGACCTCGCCACCCTTACGCTTACTCTCTCAGAAGAAAGCGGTCAGAATTTGTGGAGCGGCTACAGGGACGGCGGCTTTACCGGCGAGGCGGCTGATTACAGCATCGCATGGAAGATAACAAATAATCCGAACGACAGAAAAGGCGCGTCGCACAGTGTAGACGAGCAGAACAATATAATAACAATTTCAAGCAATGACGGAGCAGAGCCGGGGACGTGCTCTATGGAGTATCCGCCGCGATAAAGAATATACAGCCGAATACGAGATATACTCTTACCTTCAAGGAAAAGACAAATATGACAGCGTATGAGAACAACGGCGTGTATATAAACGCTATAACAGTGGCTACCACTGCAAACAGCACTGATCCGGACTCGACAAAGGATACAGAAACGCTCAACAGCGGAAAGCTTTCCGATCTCCATAAGGCGCTTACCGACGATCAGGAGTGGTGCAGCAGATCGATCGAATATGTGTCAGGCTCAGGTCTGCCGTCGGGATATGACACTTTTGAGGCGAAATTTACATTTATGTTAAGAGGCTGCACAGGATCAGTACAGATAAAGGATCTTGAGATAACAGGTGAATCAGCTCCGGAGCCTACACCTTCTCCCACGCCTGTACCAGCTCCGACAAAGGATCCGGAAAAGGATTATTCACCTGAGATACATACGGGCGAGGCGATAGACACATTTGATACAAATGATGTGTTCCAGTACCATTTTGCCGGCGGAACTGACGCTTATATGAACGGTACAAGCGCGACGGGCAAAACGTATGACATATATATGTGGGTGCCGAAAACGGCGTCGCCTGATACGCTCAGAGGCCTTGTTATGATAAAGATGAATCTTATTGAAGTACCCTTTGCTAACTCTGCAAAGCTCAGGGAATCGCTCAGTAAGAACAATTTCGGAATACTGTTTGTTGTTGATGAGAACGACGCCGTTCCTGATGGGATGAGCGGATATAACTACAAAAATATCCTTCAGGGCATGTATACAGCCAAGGACTATAAGGGAGACGAGCTGTTCGGAGAGAAGTGGCGCACCTGGGACGGAAAGGACGCGGCGCAGATAATGAACGATATCCTCAGCGGCATAGCAAAAGTATCAGGCTATGAATGCGTTGCGGAAAATACGCCCGTGATAACCATAGGCCACAGCGCAGCATCGCCGTTCGGCTACAGGAGCGGAAACTGGGATTATGACAGAGTAATAGCTCAGATAGATATGAAAAACGGCATGTGGGGCGACGCTACCTCAAGCTCTACGGCTGAAAATGACGAGCATGGATATGGTATGGTGCCGGGTATCCCATCGCTGCAGCTTGCGTCTCAGTACACAGAGCATGATGTCGGAGCTGGCAGAGACAGGTCTGTGTGTGACGCGAGATACCATATTGAACACCAGAGAGCGGTGAGCAGCGACTACCTTGTTTCACATATAATAGAGTGGGGAAGCGGTCATTATGACTGGTCGAATAACGCTACAGATATTATGATAGCATATATCGAAAAGGCAATAGAATACAGGCTGAATAAAAACGCTGACGGCTCAGACAAGGGCTTCAGCGGCGGCAGCAGCGAATATAAGCTTACTGATCTTACCGGCTCGGGCTATCTTATGAAGCCGTTCGAGAAGGACAGCGAGGGAGCGGAAAGAGCTGCCGGATATTACCGTGACACTCTCAAAGGCTGGCTTTCATCAGGTCAGGAGAATGCAACGGCAAGCGAGGAGGACAAAGCGCAGTCATTCTGGTATTTTGACAGGGAGCTTGCCGAAAAGATAAATTCATTCACAAACTATGCTATACCGGAATCTCCCGGCAGAAATGATACAAAGGTAGAGGGTAAGACGCATTCAGAGTATGAGCCGTACATGCTGATGAAAAATCCGTCTAACTCCGTTTACGCCGATACTGTATACGACTTTAACAGCTATATCTCCCCGTCAGCAAGCTTTAACGGAGGTATGTCAAGATACGGCAGCAACAGGTTTATAAATTATGAGAAGATGGAATCTCCCGAGGCGGGCAACGGCGACAGCAACCCGACCACGGGCGCTACAAATACAGCAAATCTCAGGGGCTATGATACCCTGACAGTCGATACATATTATATGAGCGCAGTGCCCTCAGTTACAACGACTTCAGGAGAGGCTTATGACGGAGTAGGAGACAGCGCGGCTGTGCCGGAGGGAGTAAAGGCAGAGGTAGTTCCGCTTATGGCGCCATACGAGCTTATAGGCTCAGAGCTTATTGATATCGACGGCATGACAAAAGACGGAAGCGTTTTAGCAGAACAGACAGCGGCTGTTACAAGGAGCACGCTGAGATTCCATAATAACAGAGTATTCTATAATGCGGGATGTAAATATACAAACGAGGCGGGTTCGCGCCAGGGTTCCTATGCGATGATATATTCGCCGGAGACGTGGAACGGCTCAGAGCTTGTATCGGTATTCAAATCAACAGGAGTAGAAATGAATGTGCCGTATGTCGATAAGGGCAAGGGCGCTGACCAGACTCTTGAGATCCGCGAAATATCAGATGTAGATATTCGCGACGCGGAGACAGATCCAAGAATAGCGGTTGAATACACCTCGTCAGATGCTGACCTGCAAAAATATACAGATGTGTTTGTAAACTATGGTCCGGCAAAGGCGGTAAGAACTGTAGATCCCGAGGACGGATCATATACATGGGAGATAGAAATACTTCTTGACGAGATACCCGACAGCGCGCAGTATCCGATAGAGGTCGGAATAGTAGCCTCAAATCTCGGAAAGTGGGAAAAGGTGTCGGGAGCGACAGTTGAAACGGTATTCAGCATAGTTAAGACTGAGGAAGAACCTGACGATGAAACGGAATATCTTGACGTTACCGAAGCGTATGCTCAGAAGCTGACAGTGAGCCGCGAGGACGGCAGACTGACAGTTTCGTCCAAGACGGGCGAGGAGCTTCCGCAGATAACAGTCTGTGAAACAGTTCACGGCATCGACGGAACGCTCAGCGAGCTTAGAATGCTTGATATGACAGCAGACGAAAACGGGAACATCATAATAGATCTTCCTGATACCGAATATCTACCGGAGCAGAAGCATGAGCTGCTCATGTGGGATGATACACAAACTCCGGTCATGATCAAATATGCTCTTTAAGAGAAAACTACAAGACGGAGCGCCGCGGATGGCGTTCCGTTTTTTTGGTTCATTAATAAATATTGGGGTTTGCATATCTGTTATACAGGCAATTGATAGCTTTCCGATTTCTTGTATGAGGCAGTTGCAAAACTCAACGAGTTTGCAACAGCCTTGGGGGCTTTAGAAAAATAGTGCAGAACGGACGAAACGAAGGGGTGCAGCCTCCTTGCCCGAAGGCGTACGGGGGTACGTCGAGCGGTGAGTTTCGTTCGTAACATAAAGCGATCTTAATGCTGAAATT
>CALXSS010000130.1 GCA_944391225.1 uncultured Clostridia bacterium | reverse complement strand
GGGCGCGTATAACAGAACAAACGGAGAGCCTTGCTGCGGCAGCAAAACTCTGCTCTGCGACATACTAAGAGATGAGTGGGGATTTAAAGGACATGTTGTATCAGACTGCTGGGCTATACGCGATTTCCACGAGGAGCATAAGGTGACAAAAACTCCGGAGGAGTCGGCGGCGCTGGCTCTCAAGAACGGCTGCGACCTTAACTGCGGCTGTACATACGAGTATCTTATGAAAGCGTATAACAAGGGAATGATAACGGAGGAGGATATTGACACATCTCTGCGCAGGCTGCTCAGGACTTTGTTCAAGCTCGGCTTGTTCGACAGCTCAACAGAGTATGACGACATACCGTATAAGGCTGCGGCATGCGCTGAGCACAGGGCTGTGGCTCTCGATGCGGCAAGGGAAAGCCTTGTTCTGCTTAAAAACGATGGTATACTTCCGCTAAAGTCTGATATAAAAACTATAGGCGTTATAGGACCGAACGCAGACAGCCGCGAGGCTCTTGTGGGCAATTATAACGGAACAGCAAAGAAATATGTGACGGTGCTTGAGGGAATAACTGCTGAGGCGGAAAAACGCGGTATTGACGTGCTGTATTCTGTAGGATCGCATTTGTGGAAAAAGAGGATGTCGGTGCTTGCGGAGGAATATGACTTTGAAAGCGAGGCGGCAGCGGTTGCAAAGAACAGTGATGTTGTTGTGATCTGCCTTGGGCTTGACGCCACTATCGAGGGCGAGCAGGGCGATGCGGGCAATGAGTTCGGCTCAGGCGATAAGCACGATCTGCAATATCCGCAGGTGCAGCGTCATCTGTTCGACTGCGTGCTCAAGCAGGGCAAGCCTGTAATATTCGTTTCGATGACAGGCAGCGCTATGGATATGCGCGAGGCTGATGAAAAGTGCGGCGCGGTAATACAGGCTTGGTATCCGGGCGGCGAGGGAGGAACAGCTATAGCCGAGCTGCTGTTTGGCAGCTACTCACCTTCGGGCAGGCTTCCGGTAACATTTTATAAGAGCACAGAGGATCTTCCGGATTTCACCGACTATTCGATGAAAAACAGGACCTACAGATATTATACAGGCGAGCCGATGTATCCGTTCGGATATGGACTTTCTTACACCAGGTTCGAGTATGAGGGCGAGGGTGTAAGCGAGGAAAACGATGTGATAACAGTAAAGGTCAAGGTCAGGAACGCTGGCAGCATGGACAGCCTTGAAAAGGTGCAGCTTTACGCTCAGCCCATAGACTGTGCGTTCAGAGTTCCGCGTTACGAGCTAAGAGCATACACTCCTGTATTCTGCAAGGCGGGAGAGGAAAAAACAGTTGAGCTCAGCGTTAAGCGCAGCCAGCTCATGCTCATAGATGAAAGCGGCAAAAAGACAGAGCATAAAAACGGATTCAGGTTCTACGTATGCGGCAGCCAGCCTGATGAGAGGTCAGTCAGCCTTACAGGCACAAAGCCGGTAGTATTCGAGATAAAATAAATCAATATATAATTGTGCAGGAATAAGCACTGAAAGGAGTTATTATGGAAAACACACCAAAGGTAAAGATAGGAATTGTGGCAGTCAGCCGTGACTGCTTCCCTGAAAGCTTGTCAGTAAACAGAAGGGCAGCTCTTGTAAAGGCGTATGCTGAGGCTTACAATGCGGAGGATATATATGAGTGTCCTATATGTATAGTAGAAAGCGAGATACATATGAAGCAGGCGCTCGCAGACATAAGCGCTGCCGGCTGTAACGCTCTCTGCGTATATCTGGGCAACTTCGGTCCGGAGATCTCAGAAACAATGCTTGCTCAGCAGTTTGACGGCCCTGTGATGTTTGCGGCAGCAGCAGAGGAAAACGTTGGCGTGCTCTCAGACGACCGCGGCGACGCTTACTGCGGAATGCTCAATGCAAGCTACAACCTCAAGCTCAGAGGCGTTAAAGCGTATATACCGGAATACCCTGTAGGCACAGCTGAGGAATGCGCAAAGATGATAAATGATTTCGTGCCTATAGCAAAGGCACTTGTGGGCTTGAAGGATCTTAAGATAATATCATTCGGACCGCGTCCGCTGAATTTCATGGCTTGCAACGCTCCTATATATCAGCTCTATCAGCTGGGTGTGGAGATAGAGGAAAACTCAGAGCTTGACCTCTTTGAGGCGTTCAAAAATCACGCGGGCGATCCGAGAATTGCCGATGTGGCAGCAGATATGGCAAACGAGCTCGGAGCCGGAAACAAGAGACCGGAGATGCTCGAAAAGCTTGCTCAGTATGAGCTGACACTGCTCGACTGGATCGAGGCTCACAAGGGCTCAAAGAAATATGTGGCAGTAGCGGGCAAGTGCTGGCCGGCATTCCAGACACAGTTTGGATTTGTGCCCTGCTATGTAAACAGCCGTCTTACAGGCAGAGGAATACCTGTATCCTGCGAGGTCGATATTTACGGCTGCCTCAGCGAGTTCATTGGAACATGCGTATCGGACGATGCTGTAACATTGCTTGATATCAACAATACTGTTCCGGCTGACATGTTTGAGTCGGATATCAGCGGTAAGTATGATTACACGCACAGAGATACGTTTATGGGCTTCCACTGCGGAAACACCTGCTCAAGCAAGCTCTCATTCTGCGAGATGAAATATCAGAAGATAATGGCGCGCAGCCTTCCTATCGAGGTTACAGGCGGAACTCTCGAGGGAGATATAGCTCCGGGAGATATCACATTCTTCCGTCTGCAGTCTACAGCAGATGCAAAGCTCAGAGCATATATAGCAAACGGAGAGGTACTGCCGGTGGCAACGCGTTCATTCGGTTCGATCGGCGTGTTCGCTATAAAGGAGATGGGACGCTTCTACAGACACGTTCTTATTGAAAAGAACTATCCGCATCACGGCGCGGTAGCGTTTGGACACCATGCCCGCGCTCTTTATGAGGTATTTAAGTATCTTGGCGTACCGGTAGAGGATATTAATTACAACCAGCCTGCGGGTATGATGTATCCGACTGAAAATCCGTGGGGTTGATCACGAACGGATCACACTTAATTATATTAAAAGTTAAATTAATATAATTAAATAAATGATTTTATGTAAATCAGAATAAAGCCGGCGCTGCTATATGGCAGCTGTCCGGCTTTTTTTGATTCGTTTTTGAAATTTTATACATGTATTTAGCATGTATTATGTAAAAAAACACCCTAAAAACAAATTGATTTTGTTAATTTACATTCTGTCGTACTCATTATATAATAAAACTGTTATAAAATTTGGATAAATATTCTGTTAATTTATTATGAACAAGGCACAGCAGATGCGTTTTCCTGTCATGCAGGGGAAGGATGACTGGTATTTGCAGGGTTTAAGGAGAGTGGAAAGATGAGAAACATTAAAACGTTGGTTTGCTGCGCCGCAGCGGGAGCGGCAATATCGTTTTCGGCTTGTCAGGCATTTGCGGCTCAGTGGTATGACGCGGTAAACGAGACATATACTGACGGCGGCGTGCTTGACTATACTGTATATAATTACTGGGATACATCATCAGTGTCGATAAAAACATCATGTCCCAATGATGATGCGAGTCAGTGGGATGTTACCGGAGTTGAATATATGGGCGAGAATTATATGGGCTCGCCGTGGGGCGGGATCAAGGCAAATATTACAAAATATGTTGCAAACGGCGATAAGCTGAGCGTAAGATTCCGATACCGTTCAGACGGATATTCCATTACGCCTAAGATAGAGGTGCTCCATACTAACGGCACAAAGGATGAATATGTTTTGCCCGCAGCGCAGCCGAGCGGCATTTGGACAGATTATGAGGCTCAGACTGAGGAGATTGCTGTTGGAAAGAATGACAGTGTGATTATAGCGTTTATGAATGAACGAGGCTTCTGGCATATGAACGGTCTTGAGATAGACCGATACGGCGACGAGCTCAAAGGCGGTTTTTTCTCAAATATGCAGATCACGGGGATTGGTGATAACTATGAGCTGTGGGATGGACGTATCGTTGTGAACGCGGATGCGCGTGAAAATGCCGATGTGTTCGGAGCGATATACAGCGGCGGAGTGCTGAAAAATATAGTCAAGGCAGAAACTGGCGACAGCATAAGGCTTGAGATTCGCAACAGCGGGGGGGATACAATGAAGATACTTGCGTGGGACAGCGAGCAGAAGCCTCTCTCAGAGGAGCTGACAATTAAAGCGGACGGCAGCGGCACATATAGAAAAGAGGCTGAGACTCTTAAAGAACAGTATGCAGACAGTTTCCTTTTTGGTACAGTGTATAATCCGGGAGCTCAGCTTGACAGGGATAAGGACACAATGCTGACTCAGTTTAACGTCATAACTCCGGAAAATATTATGAAACCCGAATATATAGCTCCGTCTGAGGGGCAGTATAACTGGTATCTGTCAGATGAAATGGTAAATTTTGCGGAGGCTAACGGACTTGAGGTCATAGGTCATACGCTTGTGTGGCATAACCAAACCCCGTCCTGGCTCACAGAGGGCACTGCTGAGGAGGTAGAGAACAACCTGAAAACATATATTCAGACAGTAGTGGGAAGATACAAGGGC
>CALXSS010000129.1 GCA_944391225.1 uncultured Clostridia bacterium | reverse complement strand
TGCATTCAACATCGCCGTCACGCAGCTTCAGCGTAAACTCTGTTCCCTCTTTAAATTCGCCCGCGCTCCTTAAAACCGTGCCATCACCCGTTACCGGAATTGAATAGCCCCTTGCAAGTGTCTTAAGAGGACTGAGCGCGTTAAGCTTTCCGCACAGCTCGCCAAGCGCGCGGCTGTGTTCGCTCAGCCTCAGCCTATACGCGTTTTCCATATGCTTTATGCGCATGTCAAGCCTTTGTGATAATTCTTTGATCCTGTCCTCCGGGCTGCGCGGCACCATTCGTTTTAGATAGAGCCGCCGTCCCTCTATTCCGTTCTGCACAGCTCCGAGCATTCTTGCCTGCATAATGCTTATATTCTTTGAAAGCTCTATTGATGAAGGGACGCTTATCTCCGCCGCCGCCGACGGCGTTGGCGCTCTTAGGTCTGCCACGAAATCTGCAATGGTAAAATCAGTTTCATGACCCACAGCAGATATTACCGGTATTTTTGACGCGAATATCGCTCTCGCAACACATTCCTCATTAAAAGCCCATAGATCCTCTATGCTGCCACCGCCGCGTCCAACTATAAGAGTATCAACATACATTCCGCTGTTGAAATACTCTATCGCCTTGACTATGCTCTCCTTTGCCCCGCTGCCCTGCACAAGTGCGGGATATATAACTATTTCTGCCAATGGATAGCGTCTTGTGGCAACATTTATTATATCGCGCACTGCCGCGCCTGTCGGGGCTGTTATCACGCCTATCCTTGACGGGAATCTTGGTATAGGCTTTTTGTACCGCTGGTCAAAGAGCCCCTCTGATTCAAGCTGTTTTTTTAGCCTTTCATATTCAAGATAAAGCGCGCCTACTCCGTCTGGTATCATCTCCTCTATATAGAGCTGATACGCTCCGCCCGCCTCATAGACAGATATCCTGCCGCGGGCTATCACCTTCATACCATCCGACGGACGAAAGCTAAGTCCAGACGCTGCTGAGCGAAACATGACAGCTTTCAGCACGCTGTGCTCGTCTTTTAATGTAAGATATATATGTCCCGATGAATGCAGCTTGTAGTTTGATATCTCGCCCTTTACCCAGAGGTCGTTAAGTACAGGCTTGCTGTCGAGCAGTCTTTTTATATAATTATTTACACGCGAGACCGTGCCTATTACAGGCTGTGTCTGCCTTGTTTCGTCCATGCCATATCTCCTTCCGCGGCTGCCGCCAGTACTGCTATGCCTACAGAGTTATCTCCCGAAAGCTCCTTAGACGCAAAATACACATCAGCATCAATATTTTCGATAAGTCCCTTTCGTATAATAGAATTAGAGGCAACTCCTCCGGCTATAAGCACTCTTGAAAGCCCCTCCGAGCTAACTGCGCTGTTGATCGTTTTAACCAGCACATCTCGCACATACTCAAGCACTGACAGCGCCTTTGACGCGTCTACGCCGCTGATAGAGCGCAGCAGCTTGGTTTCTGCGCCTGAGAGGTTCATATAAGCACCCTTTACCGAAACAGGCAGCTTTTCCGACAGTCCCGCCGTCAATGCGAGCCTTTCAAGCTCTGGACCACACGGGAATTTCAGCCCCATTGCCACGCCTGCGCGGTCTATAAGCTGTCCTGCGCTTATATCGAGAGTTCCGCCAATTATCTCGTTTCTGAAATTATACCCGTCATACTCGCTTTTTAGTATCTCCGTTGTTCCGCCCGAAATATGGACGGATATAAACGGCTCGTCAAGCAGTTCTCCTCTGCCGCAGGAATAAACGCCTGCCATTATATGTCCATCCTGATGTGAAAAGCAGTGCAACGGCGCTCCCAAGGCTGCCGCTGCTGCCCTTGCATATCCGCTGCCGACTGTGAACACCGGCATATAAGAGCCCTCAACACTGCGCGGTCTGGTGCTTACGCCCACGCACTGAGGCTTGTCACCCCCAAGCAGCGCTTCGAGCATAGACGGCAGCTCACGGTTGTGTATGAAAACTCCCTCACTCTGCCTTACTCCTCTGCTGCCCTGCTTAACATCAAGGATCTTGCGCATCAGCCTGTATTCACTGCCATCGAACAAAGCGGCAGATGTGGTATAATTACTTGTGTCTATCCCAAGCGTGTTCATGCTTCAAGTGTGCGCAGTATTCCGCCGAGCAATCCGTTTATAAACGCCGGCTCTTTCTCATCACAGTATTTTTTAGCCAGCTCCACCGCCTCATTTATAGCTACCTTGGGCGGTACATCGTCACAGTATTTTATCTCATATACCGCTACCTTCAATATAGTTTTTGTCGCCTTTGACAGACGGTTAAAGCTCCAGCCCTTTTTAAGATGCGCGTTAATTATATCCTTGATCTCCTCCTCATGCTCAATTATACCGTTTGTTACCTCCGTTATATATCCGATATTCTGCTCGCATTCCGGTTTTTCCTCAAGCAATATCGCGCGAGCCTCATCGATATTATCTCTCTGGGTCGAAAACTGAAATACCTGTGTGAATACAGCCTCTCTCGCTTCGCTTCTCGTCTGTTTTTTCATATAATAATCTCCATTCTGCCGCAGCGGCTTAAAAATTAACGCCGAAAACAAGCGGTAGTCCGCCGCATGTTTTGCGAAAAATTTGTTCCATAGAATAATTATACTATAGCAAACCGGAAAAATCAAGTCAATAATAAAAAAAGTTACGGTCTCTACTGGTTTGCAAACGCTATATACTGTAAATTATAAGAAATCTTAAGGTTTTTTTCAGAATATATTAAGATATTGACTATATTATATAATTACAGCAGAGTATCGGTATTGACAAAGCAAAAAATCATGATACAATAACTATATACAAAGGATGAGCCTTGCAAAGGAGTGATATTATGGAACAGAATAAAATACTGTTGATCGAGGATGACGCCGATATAAGAGAGGGAGTGCGAATACTTCTTGAAAGTGAGAAATTTGCAATAGCAGAAGCAGAGGACGGTAAAAAAGGTCTTGAAAATCTTGACAGCAGTATTGATCTTGTTATCCTTGACATAATGATGCCCGGCATGTCCGGACTGCGCGTCTGTGAAGAGATACGCAAGACCTCAAATGTGCCCATTCTTTTTCTGACAGCCAAAACTCAGGAGTCGGATAAGCTTATTGGGCTCATGGCAGGCGGTGATGATTATCTTCCTAAGCCGTTTTCATATTCGGAGCTGCTCGCACGAGTAAAATCGCTTATTCGCCGCTACAAGGTATATCAGGGTAAAAACGATGTGCTCGCATCACCAGATAAATGGATAGAATCAGGCGGAATACGCATAAATACTACCTATAACGACGTGTATATAAACGGAGTGCAGGCAGACTTGCCCAATATAGAATATAAAATGCTTCTGCTGCTGATGAGCCATCCGCACAAGATATTTTCAGCTCAGAATATTTACGAAAGTGTTTGGCAGGAACCATATTTCTACAATTCCAGTAACACTGTAATGGTACATATACGTTCTCTTAGACTTAAAATCGAAGAAGATGCTCAGGCGCCTAAGCATATAAAGACCGTTTGGGGAAAGGGGTATCGTTTTGAATAGGATAAAAAGCCTTACATTAAAGCTGACATTGATGGTAGTAATAGCCGTAGGGTTCGCGATCGCTGTGTTCGCGTCTGTATATATAGCTGTTGACGCATTTCTCACCTCACAGTTCGCCGACGGCAACATCGAAAAAGAACAGCCCTATATAGATCAGCTTCAATCATTCATATATGAAAATGATTTGTCTATGGGTGATTACAATACTCTGTATCAATGGGTCAAAAGCCAGAAAATAGTGTATCTTAGTCTGTATGAAAACGGTAATTTGATTTTTGACAGCGCCTATACCTCGTTATCAGACTATGGATATGAATTATCTGGCTATAATATCAACTCTTATTACGAGTTGGAATTCAATGACGGCACTGCGCAGGCATTTATAATAGTCATGCTTGAATACCGATACTACACGTATCTTTTTATTGGAGATATAGTGCTTTCAGTTCTGATCTTTCTTGGCATATTCATGTATGGGGTGAACAAGGAAGTAAGATATATAAAGCAGTTGCAGAATGATGTGCATCTTATGGAAAGCGGCACTCTTGATAAGCCGATAGAAATACGCGGCAAGGACGAGCTTTCAGATCTTGCAGCAGGTATTGAGCAGATGAGGATATCGTTTCGCGAAAACATAAAAACTGAACAACAGCTGTCTATTGCAAATAAGAATCTTGTTAGCGGAATGTCACACGATCTCAGAACCCCTCTGACCTCGCTCATAATGTATCTTGAGCTGTTGAGAACAAAAAACACTGCTGATGAAAAGGACAGATATTATATAGAAAAGGCATACAGCAAAGCAATGCATATCAAGGAGCTTTCTGATAGGATATTTGAATTTTTCTTTGTTTCGCGCATTGGTTCAGACGATAAATGCTTACCCGAAAGCTTCAGATCAGTTTTTGAAGATAGTCTTTCAGAAGCAGCTGTTATTCTTACAAATAAAGGATTTAAAATCAATAACAAGATCAGCTGGACTGATATAAAAATATCTTCAAGATATGAGTTTATAAGCAGAATTATTGATAATATTGTATCCAACATAATCCGCTATGCAGACAGCAGCACACCTGTGACAATAGAAACGATTTATACTGATACAACAGCTTCTGTTAAATTTATAAACCGTATTGCAGATAATACCTCTTGCTTCGACAGCACAAAGATGGGGGTAACAAATATTAACCTTATGATGAACAAGCTTAACGGATCATATAACATCACTGTAGACGAAGAAACATACACAGGCGAGCTTGTATTCAATATTCTTAAAAACGCTTAAGATTTATTCAGATTTATTAAGGTACTGTTTCATGAAATATTAAGATACTCATATTATAATCATATTAACAGATGAGGAAAACATCTGAAAGATAAAATGATTTTAGGTAGTGTAAAGTAGAAAATGAAAACCGATAGAGCATAGAAACCGTCCGTCACCCTTGACAGCTTAGTCAAAA
>CALXSS010000128.1 GCA_944391225.1 uncultured Clostridia bacterium | reverse complement strand
CGTCAACCATTGCTCTTATAATGGCTGCAGCATCGGTTTCAGAATATAAAAAGCCCCTGCCTGAATATTCCGGCTGTTTTTTCTTCTGCAAGTCCGTTTATGTTTACGCTTACCTTCAATGTGCCGTTTTCGAGCTTTTCTGCCTCCGCGCGCACTGTCCACGGCTCTGAGGTGAAGCTTACCGTCCTTGTCTCCGGATCACATGTCTTTTCTACGCCCTCCGGACTCTCCAGAGCTGCCGCCTTGTTATAGCGGTCATCATTGTCCGCCTTTATGACTACATCACAGCCTTCTGAAAGTCCTGAAACATCTATGCTGCCCATAGCATAATAGACGTTTACCTTTGTAGCGCCCTCAAGCCTTGTGATACAATCCTTCCATATTATATTCAGTCCCGGATTGTCCTCAAATATGGTCTGAGCCTTGTTTTCGTTGTCCTCAAACACCACATCTCTCAACGTCATGTCCGCTCCGGCGTTTGTGAGAGTGAACCTCTCCTCACTGTCACAGCTGAAGTTCCTGAACACAGCATTGTCAAATACCACGCTTCCGTTCATGTACCACATGCAGGCATCGCTGAACGTTATATTCTGTCCGTTTCCGTCAAATATAAAGTTCTTGTACGTCCAGCTGCTCGCATTGTTCTGATACAGCATAGCGTCACCTGACTTTTCCGTTTTCTTCGTCAGCGTGTATCCCGCTCCGTCAATGCTGCCCTCTGTGACCACATCGTTCGTTCCCGAATTAGCCACTTCAAAGCTGCCGGTCAACACATAATCTCCGCCCGCCGCGTGAGCATTATCAAGCTCTACCGCATTGCTTATCGTCTGAGCTGCCAACACAGGCAATGCAGCCGAGAACACTGCCAACGAGATCACTGCCGAAGCCGCGCGCATCATTTTTACGTTCATAGCACATTCCTCCTGTAATTCCTTTGGCAAGCCGCTTGCAATCCTCTCCGTCCGACGCTCTGCAATATGACCTGCCAAATTGTTTTGTTTGTTAATTTACTTTTGATCCGCAATTTACTATAATTATAGCAGAAAACTAACTCGTCAGTCTTTAATTATTCTATCGAATCATAACACAATCCTACGATATTACAGGAGGCATATCATGGATATTACATTAGAAACAACTCAGCACGGCGACTCCGGATTTCACATCGGAACCTATTCTGAAAGACGCTATGGCGCAAGCTACAGATTCCATGAGGAATATGAGCTGCTATATGTCGCTGAGGGTACTTTGAATATCGGCATTGAGGGCACGTCATATTCAGCAAAAGCACCTGCTGTTTTCTTTATTGACAGGAACAGACCACACTATGTTGATATAACCGCCGCTCAGCAAAGAGGATCTTTCCACTGGTACGCGATCCTGTTTCACGCAAGCGTGCTCGGCGATAAAAACGACCGCTGCCGCCGTTTTCCTGAGATCAATGAAATAGATACTCAGCTCCCGCCTGACAGCATCTATTTAAAACTCATTCCCGCTCTGCAGGAGCTTTCCTGGAGCTTTGCAACAGGCTACGAATATGAATGCAAGGCTATGCTGCTCAATATCATGGCACATATACAAAAATCGGGCTGCTATAAAAAAAGGACCGGAAAAACATATTCAAACGCATTTTCAGCCGTCAATGCGGTAGTAGGCTACATAAACGAGAACTACGGCGAAAACTTCAATATAAGTGATCTCGCCGCTATGCACGGCTACAGCCCCAACCATCTTTCAGGCATATTCAAGCGTTACACCGGCGAGAGTATAACACAATTCACCATCAATGCCCGGATCAGGGCTGCCTGCGGAATGCTGACTGAGACCGATAAGGCTATAGCCGATGTGGCTGTCTCCTGCGGCTTTGACAACATCAGCTATTTTAACCGCACCTTTCTGAAAAAGATGGGCGTAACCCCAAGCAGCTACAGGATTGCGGTTAAAAACATGGGATAACTAAAACAAGGCAGCCGCAAAGCTCTCTGAGCTTTACAGCTGCCTTTATTTATTCGCAATAGTCTGCCATACCGCCAAGATCATATACTATCCTGCCGGCCTCTGTCAGCAGACCTGACGCCTTGGCGCTCTTTATGCCATAGCTGCAGTAAACTATAAGCGGTGTTTCGCTGTCCTCGGGCAGAGGGGCGGACTCTATATCATCCATCAGCCGGACCAGCGGGATATTCATGCTCCCCGGCAGATGTCCTTTTCCGTACTCCTCCTCAGACCTCACATCTATCAGCACCGCTCCCTTATCGATCATCGAAAGAGCCTCATCATAAGAGACAGTCTCCAATACCTTGCCGCTCCCGTCAGCCGGTAGCCGCAGCGAGCTATCTATCATTCTCGCTGTCACCGCCGCCGCCTCGGCTCTTGTCATGGACGAGTAAAGGTCGAACAGTCCCTCCTCCCTGCCCTGCATTATGCCCTTTACATATACCTGCGCTATATGATTTACACAGGTATTGCAGGAATACAGATCTGCAAGCGCCTCCGCGGCTGACCAGTCGTCCGCGTCACGCTCGCCAAGCTCATAATACATCGTCTGATGTATTATCCGCGCCGCCGACCGCCTTTCAACCGCATTCTTCCAGTTTATTATATCGTAATCTGTTATTATTCCCCTATTTAGAGCGTGCTCTTTGTATAGGTCCTCATCATATTCCTCAAACGCCGAAAAGCTCCCTGCCGCTCTCAGCATTATAGCTGTAAGCTGCTCGGTCGTGATAAGCTCCTCGGGCTTGTACATACCGTTTTCCATACCGTTTATAAGTCCCTGTTCACTGAGCATGTCTATATATGCCTCTGCCCAGTGTCCCTCTGTATCGCTGTAGCCGGCGGCACAAGCGGCGCCGAACACACACGACGCCGTCAGCAATGCCGCTATTATCGCCTTTTTCATTATCTCACATCCTCAAAGCTTATGGTCTTGCCGTTGAGCTTGAAATCCCTGAAGGTTACAGGCGCTGAATCTGCCTCCTCATCTCCGTTTGACGCATAGAAGCCTACCTTTATGCTCTCATAGCCGTCAATTTTGCTCTGCGCAAGAGTTTTCAGCTGAGTCCAGCTCGTTCCGCCGTCTACGCTGAAATATCCCTTGAACTCTGTTCCGTTCTTTTCGAGCCTGAGCAGGCATTCGTCTCCGTATGTGTCTGCTGTGTACTGATCCTCCGCGCCGGCTTTGCCGTCTGTGTTCATAACCGTCATAAATACGTTTCCGTCATAGCTGCTGTGGTATCTTCTCATAACGCTTACCTGATTGCCGTCTCCGCCGTATACTATGAGCGCGGCGCGCTGATAATCCTCATCAGGCTTGAAGCTGACTGCGACCTCTATTGTAAAGCTGTCGCGCATGCTCTCGGGCACCTCTGTGAGGTATATGTTCTTTGCTGAGCCTGCTCCATCTGCCTTGCCCCAAAGATCGCCGCTCTCTGTTATGATAGTTACTCCTGATACCGGATCCACCTCCGTTAGCTCAGCGTTCGGTCTTACTACTGTCCAGTACGGCTGCTCAGGCGTTATCTCCTGCACCGCTGTTATCGGCGTCTGCTGCTTATCCCATACATAGACCTTGACGCTTCCGTCTGCCGGAAGTTCTGCGCTTGCTCTTTTGTATCCTCCCGGCTCAAGCGCCGCGTTTTCAGCCTTAAGCCCTGTGATATCTCCGCTCTCATCAAAGCTCACAAAGTATACCGTTGCTTCTGCGCTGTCCTCGCCCTTGTTAGCTACAACTGCATTCACTGCGTCATTTGATGTATAAATATTTGCGTTGTATCCCTCATGCACGCTCATCGTTGTGAAGGTGACGTTCGCCTCAGCCTTTAGAGCTGTTCCCTGTATTGTTCCATATACCGTGAACGGCTCGCCAAGGCATATTGCAGCCTCGCTTACTGCATCCCACTCTACAGCCGCCTTTGTCTGTGATCCGTCTACAAGCTCTACATTCACAGATGAAGGAAGTACAGGCGCTATGCCCTGATCTGTTCTTACGCTTACAGGCGATACAGATTTTATTCCAAGATCAAGACCATTGACTATTGTCTGCAGCTCATCATTTGTCAACGCCTTATCATATATCCTCAGATCCTTTATGCTGCCCTTGAGGTACGGGTCGTTGTACTGCGACTTTCCTATATAATATCTTGCGTTTTCGCTGAGTATCTGTGAGGGCGTTATTCCAGCTGATATCTCGCCTGTCTTTTCGCCGTTTATATACATGGCTGTCTTATCGCCGCTGCCGATCACCGCCATGTGCACCCAGGTGTTAAGCTCCGGCCGGTCTGTGTTCATGCTCTTTTCGCCGCTGCTTGTAGTCTTTGTTATAGCATACACTGTCTTTGACGACTGGTTCGACGGACAAAGGAACATATATCCCTCTGTATCCGATACTCCAAAATCAAACAGTCTTGCCCATGCTCTGTATTCGTCAAGCTTTACCCACGCTGTGACCGCAAAATTCTCAGCCTCTGAAAGAATATCTGACGGCAGCTCTAAATAGCCGTTGTTCTCGTTTGAACGGTTCAGACTGAGCGCTCCGTTTTCTATCTTTGCTCCGGAATTTACAAGCTTTGCGGTATTTCCGTTGCCTGATACATCCTCTATCTCTCCATCTGAAACATCATCGAAAATGTACCATGCAGCCGGATCAAAGCCATCGGCAAGATTTCTGCGCAAACTCTGTCTTGCGGCGCTGACCTCGCTCATTACGTCGCGTATCTCCTGCTCTGTCTTAGGATCCTTATACACAGCCTTTGCTTTCTCTGTTGCTGCTGTGAATATGCTCCATGCGTCATCCTGCACATATTTTTCCGGATCGCTTATGACTGCGTCACTTTTTTCTATAAGCGCGCCGAGCTCATCATAAAGCTCGTATACGCTGTTCAGGCTTTCCTCTGCGCTCTTTAACGCCATAACAGCATCCTTAAGCACCTCAGCATCCTCTGACGACATCTTTGTCTGCGCATCAGCAATTACCGCACTAAGCTCGCCGTTTGCCGCTGCGAACAATGTCATGCCCTCATATTCGGACTTTGATGCGAGCAGAGCGTTAGCTGTATCTATCTCACTTTTGAGCACTGACTGGAGCGAGGCGGCATCT
>CALXSS010000127.1 GCA_944391225.1 uncultured Clostridia bacterium | reverse complement strand
TCAAAAAAATTTATTTTTATTTTCTACGTTTTGCACAATGCCTTTATTATGCGATTTTTCATACCTGAGTAGTAACGTGCTATAATTATATAAACACGATATTTACAGGAGGCGGATATGAACTATTTTCATCAGAACGTGGAATATATGTCAACAAGCTGCTCTTTAAAGCTTGGAAGATGTCATCTTCCTACATCATACTATGAGATGCACTGGCACAACGGTATAGAGATAGTTTACGGCTGCAACAGCCGGTATACCGTCACTGCCGGAAACACCGAATATGAAATGGCAGACGGCGAATTTCTCCGTCTTTTGTCCATTCGCTGCTCTGGCACAGCGCTGTTTTTAGCAGTCTGCCGTCAGTATCATATGCCGCAATGAGCAGCACCCCGCCCGGAGCATAGAATTCGATCTCCGCCGTTCCGTCATGATATTCCACCGACGAAAAGCCTGTTTCTATCGGCTCCTCATCTGATCCGTTTACCAATATTTCGATACTTTCAATTGTAATTGCGCTCCACGTTCCCATAGAAATTGTCATCATGTTCGTATCAGCGTCCACCACAAAATCCTTTGTATACCACGTATCAAAATCACAGTTGTCCTTAAGGCTGTAGGTCTCGCTGCCTATAGTGAGATCCAGCTTGTTATTTACCTCGCTTCTGTTCTTTGTTCCGTTGTTTGTGGCATAAGGCTTTGCAAATTTGATCCGTATTGTTTCGCCCGCTCTTACGGTGTAGGGCAGCTTAAGCTCGTTCTTTCCCTCTCCGCTTATGAACAAGTAATAAAAATTACCCGGCAGACCGTCCTTGAACGGATAATATCCGCTCTGTGCTTTTGTATCCCTGTTCATTATCTCAACATTGCTGTAATTTGTAGATTTGGAAACAGTAACAGTCGTTGTTATTCCGGTATCCGCTATCGCTGTTTCTGCCATTGATCCGGGCAGGAACGGCTTTATCTTTATATATTCATTGCCAAAGCTGAATTTCAGGGTATCGCCTATCGTTATTGTTTTCTCGGCTGACATCGTCTTGCCGTTGTATGTGCCCTCAGCCTTTACAATGACAGTCTCGCCGTTTTTGGCGTTTTCGCTTATTGTTACAATCCCGTTATCGACTGTCGCGTTTCCTGTTACAGACCACACAAAATCTATATCTGTTATCTCATCGCCTATATCGTCATATGCGCGCGCTGTAAAAGGTGTGAGAGTAAATCCGCGCACAGCGCTGTCGCGTCCGCCCGTAAGCTCTATGCTGGTGAGCACCGGCTCCGGTATAGGTATAGGCTCTCCGTCCATCTCAACTGCACTGTATCCGTTCCATTCGGGAGTGGTAAAGCCCTGCGCGCCCTTATAGAAATACACTGTCACATTGTTGTCGTCACCGAATATGAATCTGCCTGTTTCCTCCGGCGCATTTCCGTTGAACGTCACCTTTTCAAGCTTCGGGCAAAGCGAGAACGACCAGTCGCCTATACTTTGAAGTCCTTTCTTTATTCTCAGCTCCTTCAATGTTGTAAGCTCTTTAAATGTGTTTATAGCTATACCCTCAACCTTTACATTCTCGATCCTTGATGGTATCACTATTACTGTTGGCGAGCCAACGTAATCGATTATTTCCTTTTTATCCTTATCAAATATCAACTTTCCGCCCTCTACCTCATAGAAAACCTGATTATCGGGCAGATCTGTAACAGTCACAGTGCACTGCGCTTCAAATCCGCCATCCTCTGTTTCCGCCGTTATTACGGTGGTACCAGGTGATAACGCAGTCAGAACGCCGTCGGCGCTGACGGAGGCGACATTGGCGGAAGAAGATGTAAACTTTACATTTTTATTATTAGCGTCCTCAGGATAGACATTCACATTGAGCTTCTTTGTTTTTTCGATGAGAATGCTCACTTCCTTTTCATCAAAGCTTATTGACTCAACATTTACATAGTATCCGCCCACTACACTTCTGAGGAATATCCCCTCAGCCGCTTTCAATGCGTCAAGCGCGTCGTCAAGCGCCTCTGTTTCCGCGCCTGTGCCTAAAACTGAACGCGCTGTTTCTACAGCGGCTCTAAGCTCATCAACGCTTTGCTGAGGATAATTTCCTGTCTGATCCCCCACAACCGCGTCTCTAAGGTATCCTTCCGCTTTCATTATCTCGGCGTCAAGCTCCGCTTCTGTAGTGCCTAAAAATTCATAATATCTTACCCAGTCTACCTCCATTACGCTTCCGTCAGCATCCTCATCCACAAGCGGCCCGGTAAAGGTGCCAGGATAAACGGCAACGGAGAAGAATATTGAAACAGGGCTTGCTGTATATTGCAGACTTCTTGTTTTCCTCAAAAGCTCATTATTGAAAAATACCTGATATGTGTCCGAGTTCTGCTGTGAATCCCACGTATAATTCCAATCGTTTTCCACAAGCATTCCGGTGTATCTGTTGAAATTATCGGCAAGAGTTTCACTGCCCTCAGTATTTCCGAGCGGATAGTGCTTTATTGAATTCTGTGTTGTGACTGTTCCCGATCCGATGCTGCGGTGCAGATTTGTGGCAATTTCATATGGATAATGACCTTCATTGAAATCCATTTCGATAAATCCGTTTTCCGCGCTGGACGGCTGTCTCACCATGCTCCAAAGCTCTGATTAAGTCCTGTAGCCTCCGTAAGCTTGTATGACGCTTCATACACTCCGTATGGACCATATGCCTCAGTAGTCCAGATAGAACCCGTTGTCCATGTATGAGACTTCCCTTCATAGTCCAGCTCATTATATTTATCAAGATGTTCCTTTCGCGTGGTTATCTTAAGCAGCCCGTCCTCGACTGTGATGTTCTCAGGCACACGCGCACAATATACTGTAGGTGATCCGAGCACGCGTATCGATTTGTCCGAGGTCCAGCCGTGCTCAATAAATGCCGGATCCTCACCGCTTGTGGCTGTATAGTCGAAATCATCATAGAATGCAAGCCTATATTTCACCTGAATAGGATCGGTAAATATTTCCTCGGTAACTGTATCCTTATCAGTTAAAACACTTACTCCCGCCTTGACGTAATATCCACCCAGCTCCTCTTTTATTGTATAAGGAGATCCTGTGCTTCCGTCAATTTCGGTATATTCTCCGTCTTTGGTAAGCGCTCTATACCAACGAATCAACGCTCCGTTATCATTCTCACCGTTCTCTGATTCAAACTTATATGTCACCTCACAAGTTCCGTCTACTGCCAGACCCTCAAGTCCGTCAGCTTCAACAAGCTGTCCTGTGAGCTGAACATCATTTACCTTTGACGGCGACAGATCCTCAGGAATATCACCCGGATCGATAGTGTGCGCGGGTGTTGACGTATCAGGTGTCGGTGATGGCGGATATGTAGCTGAGGGCTCATCTGTAACTGACGGCTCTGTCTGCTCTGTCATGACAAGCTCGGGCGCGAACAAAACGCCCTTAACTGTGTTAAAAATACATCACTATCACCGATTCTGCGCGCTTCTGCCATTCATGGCAGGATATATGATCTATTTTTTATAATATATCATTTTTCTTATGATTTTTCTTCCCATACGGTTAAATACTTTTGTCACCCGGATACAACACCGCCGTATTATTACGCATAAAAAAAGCCTCCGGTCGGTTTATACCGCTCCGGAGACCTTATAAATACTCTATTGAATTTTATGCAAGCAGCGCCTTGAGTCTTTCATCAACAGCCCTTAAGAATCCTTCTGTATCTACCTTCTGCTTGTTTTCGAGCTTTGACATTATATACAGATCACCTGTCATTACGCCGTCCTCTATAGTGCTGATGGTCGCCTTTTCAAGGCAGTCTGCAAAGTTTACAAGCTCAGGCAGTGAGTCGAGCTCACCGCGCTTTCTAAGAGCGCCTGACCATGCGAACAGTGTTGCAACGGAGTTTGTAGAGGTGGTCTCGCCCTTAAGATGCTTATAATAATGACGCTGAACAGTGCCGTGAGCTGCCTCGTATTCATATATGCCGTCAGGTGATACGAGAACTGAGGTCATCATAGCGAGTGAACCGTATGCTGTAGCTACCATGTCAGACATTACGTCTCCGTCATAGTTCTTGCACGCCCAGATGTATCCGCCCTCTGAACGTATAACTCTTGCCACCGCATCATCTATGAGAGTATAGAAATACTCTATACCTGCCGCCTCAAACTTTTCCTTATACTCATTGTCGTATATCTCCTGGAATATATCCTTGAAACGATGATCGTACTTCTTTGAGATAGTATCCTTTGTAGCGAACCATATATCCTGCTTAAGATCAAGGGCATAGTTGAAGCATGCGCGCGCGAATGAGCTTATGCTCGCGTCGCGGTTGTGAAGTCCCTGGATTATTCCGCTTTCATCCTTGAAATCATAGATAAGCTCTCTTGTTTCATTGCCGTCCTTATCTGTATATACAAGCTCTGCCTTTCCGCCTGCCTCGACCTGCATTTCAACATTCTTGTACACATCGCCGTAAGCGTGACGCGCTATTGTGATAGGCTTTGTCCATGACGGGATATAAGGCACGATACCCTTTACAAGTATAGGAGTTCTGAAAACTGTACCGTCAAGAATAGCTCTTATAGTACCGTTAGGTGACTTCCACATCTCTTTAAGGTTATATTCGCTCATACGCGCCGCGTTAGGCGTAATGGTAGCGCATTTTACAGCCACGCCGTATTTCTTTGTTGCCTCTGCGCTGTCGAATGTGACCTGATCGTCGGTTTCGTTTCTGTGCTCGAGACCAAGATCGTAATACTCTGTTTTAAGATCGATATACGGCACAAGCAGTATATCCTTTATCATCTTCCATATTACTCTTGTCATCTCGTCGCCGTCCATCTCAACGAGCGGCGTTTTCATCTGGATCTTTGCCATATCTGTTTCTTCCTCCATATCTCCGTCATAAACCGGGCGAAAGCCGTCCGTTTTAGCTGCGGTATTATTCTGTTATTAGGCATTTGGCGCTTGAGCGCGCCCAGCTACCTTATAGTGTATCATAACGCCGCCCTTTTGTCAAGCGCGGCAGGGTATTTTTTCACGGTTTTTGAACGAGTTAATATTTTTTGAATTTTATTAACAATCTGTGAATATTTCTAACTTTCTATAATAGATA
>CALXSS010000126.1 GCA_944391225.1 uncultured Clostridia bacterium | reverse complement strand
ACATTTGATTTTTCAGTGAAAGATGTTAAAAATACGGATAACGGCAAGCCTGTAAATTACAGCTTTGAAAACAGAGTGATAAAAATATCCGAAAGCGCAAAAATCGGAGAACATAATTTTCAAATCAGTGTGCAGGGAATAAAAACACATTGCAATATTCTGACACTTCCGATGCTTGAAACTCTTGCTGAAAACCGCTGCCGCTTTATTACAGAGAAGCAACAGTTTAAAAATCATAACAGCAAACTCAATGGCGCGTATCTTATTTATGACAATGATGAAAAGCATATTTTTTATAGCCGGGAAAGTGATTATAACGGCGGTAGAGAGCGTGTTGGCATGGGCGTGCTGATTGCAAAATATTTGCAGACACATGAGGATAAAACGCTGTCTGACAGTCTGAATGAGTATGTTAAATATGTTGAACGCGAGCTCTTTGATAAGGAAACAGGAGTTGTATACAATGATTGCGCCAGGGATAATAACTGGAATAGATTGTACAATTACTCTTGGATAAGTGTTTTATATGTCGAGCTGTATAAATTATATAGAAACAAGGAAATGTTATTGTATGCCTGCCGTGCGCTAACTTCATATTATTTACAAGGAGGAATAAATTTTTATGCGATTGAAATGCCTGTATATGATATTATTTCCTGTTTGGAAAAAGAGAATATGTCAGAAGAAAAGGAAAAGCTTATGCAATACTTCAAGGAGCATTGCGAGGTTTTAGTAAACAACGGCTTGGAATATCCGACATCAGAGGTGAATTACGAACAAAGTATTGTTGCTCCCGCGGCTTTTATTTTAATACAGATGTACAGAATTACAAGGGAACAAAAATATCTTGACGGTGCAAAGGAGCAAATGAAGGTTCTGGAACTGTTCAATGGACTGCAACCCGATTATCATTTATACGAGGTCGCTATACGTCACTGGGACGGCTATTGGTTCGGCAAGCGCAGAATGTTTGGCGATACATTTCCTCATTATTGGAGCGCACTTACCGCTAATGTTTACGCTGAATATGCTCGTGCGGTAAATGATACAGAATATAAAAAGAAAGCAGACGCGGCATACAGAGGAGTAATGAGCCTGTTTATGTTGGATGGAAGTGCGTCCGCTGCTTATGTTTATCCTGCTTCTGTGAACGGAAATAAAGCAGGATTTTATGATCCATATGCAAATGATCAGGATTGGGGAATGTATTATATGCTGAAAGCTATACAACAATCTGAATATGTGATATAATATTATTATAGACAAATCGGAATTTATGGGGATGACTTATGATGAAGAGAAAATCAAAAATAGTGATTTTAATTATGGCAGCTTTAATTGTGATAGTGGCGCTTTTTATAACATGGTATTTCACTCCAAAAACTTTTCTAAAGAATATTGAATCAACAGATGTAAAAGATATATCTGTTTTTGATGGCAATACAGGCAAGAGCTTTAAAATAAATGATCCCGAAGAAATTGCATATATTGTAGAAAACATACAAGGTATCGAAATGAAAAGAGATAATATCTCCGTAAACTATATCGGATATTCTTTCCGAATGAGTTTCTATGGTGAAAATGAGACTGCACTGGAGAGCTTTTATATGAACAGTGATGATACCATCCGTAGCGACCCTTTCTTTTATCACTGCGATGACGGATTATGTTATGATTATTTAAAAGAGCTTGAAGGTAAATATATCAAGTAAATTCCGCTTTGTTGAGTAAAGGCAGGTGAACACAATGGAAGATAAAATAGAACCATCGATGGAGTCTAAGTCAGATTACGATGAATGGCTCCAATCCGGGAATGAAAAAGCTGAAGAAATACTAAATCAGCTTGATACTGATACAAAGGAATAATTCAAAATGCAGCTCAAGAGCGACTAAAGTTGGTCGTTCTTTTTTTGTGCAATGATGTTGATAGAAACAATATAAAAATAGGAGGCTATCTATTGAGAAAGAAAATATTTATCATCATAATGGTCCTGCTATTGTCACTCCAGACAGTATGCAGCGCCGCGGAGCTGTCGCAGTATCTTGACGGACGCGCAGTAAATGTTACGGAAGATGAGGACAGCATAGATATTTATGCTCTTGTGAGCTTCGTTGGAGATGAAAAAGACGATTATGTCCCGAATACGTCAATCACCTACTCCGAAGCCTTCATGCTCGGAGTCCGCTATGTTTGGAGCGGAGTATATGACGGCAAGTGCGTGAATGTTCACATAGAAGAAGTTGAGGACAACACTCCGGTTCAAAAAGTACGAGTATTATTCGACTCCGTTACCGGACAATATAACTTCAGCCATGCTCAGAAAGTCCCTCCCACGATATGGATGTACACAGGCGATGGGCGTGTCGGCACTGATCATGTATATGACTATAACGGGATACTTTATGTATCAGGTCATGAGTTCGGTCATATTCTCGGACTGGGCGATGTCTATGCCGATACAAACGAGAAAGTCAAGCAGTACCTAAACTCGCCGATGAACGGCTGGGACTGGCGTCAGGCAACAGACGCAGACTATTTTATCATGCTGAAACACAACACATGGCTGCACGGTAATCTATTTATCTACAGCAGCGACAGAGAATTATTAAAATGGTATTTACCGATATAAAAACAAACGACAGCTACAGGCTGTCATGAAAGGAGGTCACTATGCCGTATGTTCAAGTCCCCAAGGATTTAACTAAGGTCAAAACCAAGGTCGCAATGAACCTTACAAAGCGTCAGATAATATGCTTTGCACTTGCCGGAGCAGTCGGTGTTCCTGTATATTTCTTATCAAAATCCATTGTTGGAAACGACATTGCCATGATGCTTCTGATCATCATTGCACTGCCGTTTTTTCTTTTTGCCATGTATGAACGTGACGGGCAGCCGCTCGAAAAGATTTTGATAAACTATATCAGATGGCACAAGTCCCCGAAGGTGCGCATATACAGGACGCAGAACTTATACGCAGTTATGAGCAAAAATGACAAGGAGGTCAGCTATATTGCCAAAAAACAAAAAACGATCCCCAAAACAGGGAAAAAGAAAAAGTACCGCCGCCGCAAAAAGACCGCAGCCAAAACAAAAAGCAAAACCAAAGGTGCAGCATGATACGACTGTCACGGCACAGCAGACAATACGGTATAAAAACATCTATCCGGACGGTATCTGTAAGATCGACAACTCACATTACTCTAAAACAGTACAGTTTTACGATATAAACTACCAGTTGGCACAGAACGATGACAAAAGCGCGATTTTTGAAAGCTATTGTGACTTTCTCAACTACTTCGACCACTCTATAGCTGTACAGTTTTCATTCGTGAACCGTCATACAAGTGCGGAGGACTTTGAAAACATGATAGCAATACCGGAGCAGGACGACGACTTCAACGATATACGCCACGAGTATTCGGAAATGCTTAAAAGCCAGCTCACCAAGGGAAATAACGGGCTTACCAAGACCAAATACGTCACATTTACAATTGAAGCAAAGGACTTAAAGTCTGCAAAGCAGCGGTTAGAGCGTATCGAAACGGACGTGCTGAACAATTTCAAAGCGATGGGCGTCAAGGCAGAGCCGCTTAACGGTCATGACAGGTTAGAGCTTATGTTCGATATTTTTAAATCCGACAACCGTGACAAATTTCATTTTACATGGGATATGCTCAAAATCTCCGGCATGTCAACAAAGGACTATATCGCACCGTCCTCTTTTAATTTCAGCAAACGAGACAGCTTTGCTATGGGAAAAAGCTATGGCGCAGTTTCGTATTTGCAGATAACGGCACCGGAGCTTACCGACCGTATGCTTGCAGATTTTCTTGACTTGGAGAGCAATATCATAGTCAACATCCATATTCAGAGTATCGACCAGCTCACAGCCATCAAGAATATAAAGCATAAAATAACAGACCTCGATCGCATGAAAGCCGATGAGCAGAAAAAAGCATTACGAGCCGGATACGACATAGATATTATCCCGTCCGATCTTGCTACATACGGAAATGAGGCTAAAGGGCTGTTGGAGGACTTGCAAAGCAGAAACGAGCGAATGTTTCTCATCACATTCCTTGTGATGAACACCGCCTCATCATCGAAAAAACTTGAAAACGATATTTTTCAGGCACAGGGCATTGCACAGAAATACAATTGTCAGCTGAAACGGCTTGATTATCAGCAGGAAGCAGCATTAATGTCATTGATACCGATAGGACGAAACCATATAGAGATACAGCGCGGTTTGACAACATCGTCAACCGCTATTTTTGTGCCGTTTACAACGTGTGAGCTGTTCATGGGCGGTGAAGCATTGTATTACGGCTTGAACGCACTGTCAAACAATCTTATAATGGTTGACCGCAAGCTGCTCAAAAATCCTAACGGTTTGATACTCGGAACACCGGGCAGCGGAAAATCATTCAGCGCGAAACGTGAGATAACGAACGCTTTCCTCATGACTACGGATGATATAATCCTCCAAGACCCTGAGTCCGAGTATGCTCCGTTGGTGCTGCACTTGAAAGGTCAGGTCATAAAAATATCACCGTCGAGCAGTCAGTATATTAACCCGATGGATATAAACATAGATTATTCGGACGAGGATGATCCTATCTCTCTAAAGAGCGATTTCCTCATATCTCTGTGTGAGCTTATCGTCGGCGGCAAGGACGGTTTACAGCCTACAGAAAAAACCGTTATCGACAGATGCGTAAGAAGCATCTATAAAGAATACTTCGCAAATGATCCCACGCCGGACAAGATGCCTATCTTGCAGGACTTATATGAGAAACTCCGCGCACAGCCCGATGATGAAGCACAGCACATAGCGACAGCTCTTGAGATATATGTTACAGGCTCACTTAACGTGTTCAACCACCGGACGAATGTTGATATAAACAACAGACTGGTGTGCTTTGATATAAAGGATCTGGGCAAGCAGCTTAAAAAGATAGGTATGTTAATAGTTCAGGAGCAAGTTTGGAACAGAGTAACACAAAACCGTGCGGCGAAGAAATCAACGAGATACTATGTAGACGAGTTCCACTTGCTTTTAAAGGATGAGCAGACAGCTGCTTATTCAGTGGAGATATGGAAGCGTTTTCGTAAGTGGGGCGGCATACCGACAGGACTTACACAGAACGTAAAGGTGCGCCCAGATAGGGCGTTGTGCAAAGCAGTTTAAGGTACTGCCGCACACGGC
>CALXSS010000125.1 GCA_944391225.1 uncultured Clostridia bacterium | reverse complement strand
ATCTTATCATTGACAGTATATTTTCATATGAAAGCTCAGGAGAAAAAAGGAACTCATCATAGATGCTTTCGATGTTTTCCTCACTGTGCTCTATTTCTATTGAGTACAAACGGGCGCATTCATAAATATCCTTGCCTGATGCTGCGGCAAGCGACGCTATCATCATGACGCTGAGAGCGGAAAACTTGAGCTTAGAGAGCGCATCATAGTCATACGCGGCTTTTATAAGATATCTGAAAACGAAGTATACAGCAAGCTGCTCTCCCATAATATCATCTATGCTGTGTTTAACGGCTCTTTCCCCGCAGTTCTGCGCGGAATCAAGCATATCAAGCCATTCGTCATTAAGAACAGTAAGCTCCTTAAGAAGTGCGATATACGGAGCAAGACTGCTTATTTCAGATGATTTGTCAGATGGCGTGTATTCGGGAACGGCAAGGATATTGTTGTTAATATTCTCTTGAAGCTCCCTGCCGTAGTCGAGCATCAGCCTAAGACGCGTGAATATATCCATGCTCCTGTCCTGCAGTATTTCAAATATCTTTTCGCGTGCGTTTATGAGCAGCAGTAACAGCGGCTCGTCTGAGGGCGGCTCGCAGTCGCATATGAACGTGGTTTTTTTGCGGCTGTTCAGAATTAAATCCGCTGCCGCCTCGCAGGAAAGGGATATCCCGCGTTCGGCGTAATCGTCAAAGTATTCAGTAAACCGCGGATACTCATCGCAAATTATGCAGAGCTGCTCGCCGCGCTGAGCCATTTCGCACCAACCGTCATCAGTCAGCAGAGGGCAGTGACCGTTTTTATGTATAAATATATGTTCATCGTTTATTGCAGCCCTTACACGTTCGCCAAATTCGCCGCTAAGATTTGAAAAACGCTCCATTGATTCATCGTCTATTTCTATTTCCCAGCCGCCGCGGCAGCAGTTGTGAATACATTTCCCGCCAATGCAGGCGAATTTGTCATAATAATCAGGTCGTACCATTGTTTTTCAGCCTTTCATAAAGAGCAATAACGCATTCTCCCGTAACAGGATCTTTGACAAACGGCGCTATTTCAGACAGCGGTTCAAGCACAAATCCTCTTTTCCTCATTTCCGGATGGGGTATAGTGAGAGTATCGTCATGCAGCATAACAGAATCGTAAAGCAGTATGTCCAGATCAAGCGTGCGCGGTCCCCAGTGGATAAGCCGTTTTCTGCCCGCGTCATTCTCAACAGTGTGAAGAAGATCAAGCAGCTCATGCGGGGAATACAGCGTATCGACCTCAATGCAGCCGTTAAGAAAATCGTCCTGCTTCACAGGTCCTACAGGCTTTGTCACGATAAAGTCTGAGACTCTGCGCACAGTGCAGCGTCTGTCGCTGTCTATAGCCTTTACAGCTCCTTCAAGATAGGCTTTTTTATCTCCGAGGTTGGAGCCTATGCCTATATATGCTCTGTGCCTTGACCTTTTTGCGCAAACCGCTACCTGGTCTACAGGCAGACCTATAGGCGCCCACGGCTTTTTCAAGGTTATTTCCACAGCGGATATGCGCTCATAGCGAATAAGCAGCTCGTCCGCTATGCTCACAGCCGCCGCCTCAATGAGCTTGCAGCGGTTTTTTTTCGTAAATTCCGTAATAAAGGCGCATACCTCCGCATAGTCTACCGATTTTGATATGTCGTCATTTTTTGCTGCCGGGTATATGTCCATATACAGCTTTAGAGAAATAAGGAATTTCTGCCCCATGGTCTTTTCCTCGGGGAGTACGCCGTGGTTCGCAAAGGCTGTAAGATCATCGATTATTATACAGTCATTCGTTTTCATCTTCCGCCTCCGCTGCATCCTCCGCTGCCTCTGCCGCGTTGAGCGCCATGCGCGTCATCAGCTTCTGGATATAGTCCTCTGTGCGCACAAGCCTCAGCTCGTATTGCTCAAATTCGTCCATGACCTGCTTGTGTACTGTGGAAAGCTCGCGCACGGCGTCCTTTATCTCCTTGTGAGCGTTGCCGACAAGAGTTATTCCGGGGTTTGTAACAGTGTCGAGAGTGCCGCGCATAGCGTTTATAGTAGCTGTCAGTCGTTTATCGGAGGCGTTGACCTCTTTTACAATATCAAAATGCTCCTCGACCGCAGTAAGTCTGTCCTCTATTGATTTCGTGCGTTCCTCCAGCTTTTTCACAGTCTTTTCAAGCTCGCCCATGCGGTTACAGAGCGTCTGTGTTACAACGCGCGAGTCCTTGAACTGATTAAGCTGTTTTTGAAGTGTTTCATATATAAGAACCATAAGCTCGTTATCAGCCATGATAATAACCTCCTATATGTGGATTTTGGGCTGGCACAGCCCATATACGTTATCTATTATATCACGTTTTTATCGTTTTTTCAACTCCGGCAGCGCTTTTTATTATAAAAAGAGGCTGGTGCAAACTCAACGAGTTTGCAGCAGCCTCGCGTGGCTTTAAAAATAGTGCCGAACGGACGAAACAAAGGGGCGCAGCTGCCCTAAGGCGTACAGCGGTACGCTGAGCGGCGAGTTTCGTTCGTAACACAAGTGTTTATAATACGGCATTTTCATTTGTGAAAATTACTGACGCTGCTATAGCTGCAGTGATCCACAAAAATGGTTGCTTGCCTTGCGCTTTTTGTTTTGCGTGGTCTGTGCATTTTTCTACAGTCACTTTGTTTGGCAGGAATTAGGATCGGTATCATATAGTCAGAATGCCGGTTTCCGATTCTATAAGCAGCAGAATATTTTCTTCTCTACCGTTTTCGGCGTTCACATATACAATAAAGTTTTTGTCGAGATATGTGCCCTTAAATTCGTAGCAGAGCACCTCCTGCAGTGAATCCTTTGGAACTACAGCCATTGAAACCGCTGTTACGTCAAGATGGGTCGATACCCTTTCGCGCGCCTCCTCGACAGTGAGATTTACCTTGCTGAGATCGCGTTCACGGTGGTTCATAAGATAGCCCTTGCACTCTATGCCGATTATATCGCCTGTGTCAAGCGCTACTCTTACCTTTATTAGATCGCTGTAGCATTTTGTGCCATCCTGTGAATATGCAAAGTTGATAGTTGCAATATTGCTGCTCACCTCGTAGTAGCTGTCAACACAGCTTGTGAATCCGCGTGATTCCAGAAATTCGAGAGCAAGCTCGGTTGCTGCTGCAACGTCATAATTGACAGAGTTCACCTCTCTGTTTTCAAGGAAATACAGAATGTATCCGCCGTGTTTTGTAACGCTTATTGTCAAATATGAATCGCCTGTGGATTTCCCGAATACATATGCGTCTACAGCTGTATTTATCATCTCATTTTCGTATTCAAGTCCGTCGCCTCGGTCGCCAAGAAATTCGGAGGCCTTCTGCAGCGCCTCCTCCTTTGTGATTTCAGGCGCGTCCTTGAGCATATACGACTCCATGTTTTCTATATGCTCCGAAAACGGACCGTCATATATGAGCGCGGGATAACCTTCAAATGATTTTTCTACATTTTCAAGATCGGTCAGCAGGTCGCCGGCAGCATAAGCTTCAGTAAACAGGGATCCGCCGCTGTTTGCTATAGTGACCTCGCCGGAATATATCTTCTGCTCAATAGCGCCAAGGTTGCTGCTGAGTTCTGAGGCGTATTTGTTAAGGGCGTTAAGATTCTCATATTCCTCCTGTGAGATCTGAGTTCCGTTTATCATGTTCTGCGAGAGAACATAGGTGTAGTCGCCTACCTGCGAAAGAAAACGAGCCGTGTTCTCAAGATTGAGCTCCTGCGAGGGCAGCTCTCCAAAGCAGGACTTAGCCTCGGCTGACTGCATGAATATCTCGTTCGATATAGAGGCGAGCTGAGCCGGCGATGAGGCAAGCTGCGCCTTTGAAAGCAAGGCGTCAATATTTGTGACATAGTCGGTAAGCTCAAAGAAAGCGCGGTCATAGGAATTGTTGAGAGCTGTTCTCAGCTCTTTTTCTTTTTGATAGTATTTGTACCACATTGCCGCCGAGATCAGCAGCAGCAGCGCGAGTGCGGTGTATATGACCGCGTGTATTTTATTTGTCTTTGTCATGTTAGTCACTCCATTCTATCTGCAAAAGCGGTGCTTCCCGATCTGAACAATAAGCTCTCTTGACCATATCCAGGAGCTTGTGGCGGTATCGGGGTTAAAATAGTATATTGCTCCTCCGGAGGGATCCCAGCCGTTCATGGCGTCAAGACATGCCTGGTATACAGTCGAATCCTCGCTTATAGGCGCGTTTATCTGCCCGTCAGCCACGGCAGTAAAAGCGCCGGGCTGGTATATTACACCCGCAACGGTGTTGGGGAAGGAGGAGTGCTTCACTCTGTTCAATATGACGGCTGCCACGGCAACCTGCCCCGTGTAGGGCTCGCCGCGCGCCTCGCCGTTTACTGCCCGCGCCATCAGCTGAAGATCAGACGAGGCTGCATACACGCGCATTGACGGATAGTAGAATACCGCAAGCATAAGCATTACAGACATTGTTATGGTTGAAACAAATTTTTTCATGCTGTTTATCCTTTCCGTGCCGTCCGGCACAAATATTTTTCTTAGTATGCGCACTGATGTATAAAATTATTAAAAATGTTAAGAATTTATTGGACAGTTAGCGAAAGGAACGATGAGTATGAAAAAAATAATATTTGCAGTGGTGCTTATAATGGCGTTGGCATGCGCTGTGTGCGCATATTCAAGCGATGTTATGCAGGATCTGGAAAACGGCATAGTAAGACTGCATGTGATAGCGAACAGTGATTCTGATGAGGATCAGGCGGTAAAGCTCAAGGTAAGGGACGCGGTGCTAAAGGCTGTAGAGGGTGGGGATATATCAGATCCGGAGCAGCTGAGAGCCACAGCCCAGACCGCGGCGGAACAGACGCTCAGAGAAAACGGCGTGGAATACGGTGCATATGCGGTTTACGGTATGTACGAGTTTCCGGAAAAATCATACAGGGGAATAACGCTGCCCGCAGGAGAGTATAACGGCATACGTGTGATACTTGGCAGCGGCAGCGGTCATAACTGGTGGTGCGTGCTGTATCCGCCGCTGTGTGTGAGCGATGGCGAGCCGGAGCTGAGCGAGGAGTCTAAAAAGCAGCTCAGAGAGCAGCTGCGTGATGATACATTCGATATTGTGACAGACAGCAGTGAAAAAAAGGTAAAGCTCAGGATAGTTGAAGCAGCGGTAAGTATATTATATTCAATGGAGATAAGAACGGTATATTAAAATCTTGGATTATTTTTATTAAAAAACAGAGTCTAATTTTTGTGGGGGT
>CALXSS010000124.1 GCA_944391225.1 uncultured Clostridia bacterium | reverse complement strand
TAAAATATTTATCGTATTTTCAATACGACAGCTTTATAAAATTATAACATTACTTACAGCAGTTGTCAATCTTTTTAACACTTATACAGCTTATTTTTCTAAAAGAGACTGTTGCAAAATCAAAGAATTTACAACAGCCTCGCAGTGCTTTAGAAAAATAGTGCAGAACGGACTAAACGAAGGGACGCAGCCCTCTTGCCCGAAGGCGTACGGGGGTACGTCGAGTGGTTTCTGCAGCCCCTTTGCTTATCTTACTATAAGACTCTCGCCAGTCATCTCCGCCGGCTTTTCAAGACCCATCATGTCAAGCATTGTCGGGCAAAGATCGCAGAGCTTGCCCTCCTTGAGCTTTACATCTCCCTCGCCGATAACTATCATCGGTACAGGGTTTGTTGTATGAGCTGTGAACGGCTCCTTTGTAACAGGATCAACCAAACAATCCGCATTTCCATGATCTGCTGTTATTATAGCCTTTCCGCCCTTTTCAAGCAGCTTGTCTACCATCTTTCCTACACATGTATCTACCGCTTCTACAGCCTTTATTGCCGCATCCATTATACCTGTATGTCCTACCATATCGCAGTTTGCATAGTTGAGTATTATAACATCATACTTATCCTCATCTATAGCATCGCATACAGCATCGCATACCTCAGGAGCCGACATTTCCGGCTTCAAGTCAAATGTAGCAACATCAGGTGACTTAATAAGTATTCTGTCCTCACCCTCAAACTGTCTTTCCTCTCCGCCGTTAAAGAAGAATGTAACATGAGCATATTTCTGTGTTTCTGCTATTCTCAGCTGGGTAAGCCCAAGCTTTGATATATACTCACCGAATGTCATATGGAGCTGCTCAGGCGGATATGCCACTGTTACATTCGGCATTTCAGCATCATACTGAGCCATACATACATAGTTTACCTTGAAATAGCCCTTTTTACGTACAAATCCATCAAACATTGGATCTACATATGTTCTTGTGATCTGCCTTGCGCGGTCAGGACGGAAGTTGAACATGATAACACTGTCGCCCTCGCTTATCATACCGCTCTTATCTATAACAGTTGGTACTATAAACTCATCTGTTACGCCGTTTTCATATGATTTCTTTATTGCCTCAACAGGATCGGTCTCCTCAATGCCCTCTCCCATTACCATTGCATTATATGCCTTTTCTACTCTGTCCCACGCATTGTCACGATCCATAGCATAGTATCTTCCGCTTACTGTCGCAACTGAGCCAACGCCGATCTTTTTCATCTCGTCAACAAGCTCCTGCATATATTCAGCGCCTGATGTAGGCGGTACGTCTCTGCCGTCGTGGAATGTGTGAACATATACCTTTTCAAGTCCCATCTTCTTTGCCATTTCGAGCAGACCGAACAAATGCTTTATATGACTGTGCACGCCGCCGTCTGAAAGCAAGCCAATAAGATGGAGCGATTTATCGTTATCCTTTGCCGACTGCATAGCATCCTTAAGAACCTTGTTCTCAAAGAATACGCCGTCCTCTATATCCTTTGTTATCTTAACAAGCATCTGATAAACTACTCTGCCGGCGCCTATATTAGTATGTCCTACCTCGCTGTTACCCATCTGACCATCCGGCAGACCTACAGCGAGTCCGCTTGCCTGTAGCTGGGTATTCGGATATTTTTCCATATATGAATCAAGATTAGGCTTTTTAGCATTATAAATAGCATTTCCCTCTGTGCTGTTATTGATGCCATAGCCATCCATGATTATTAAAGCAATAGGTTTCTTTGCCATGATATTTTTCCTCCTGAATGTATTTTCTGGGTGACAAATATTAAATATGCGGTACACACTTGTCCATATGTGTACCGCATTTGATTCTTTTACAGATTAGCTAAATTATTTTGCAGCGGCAACTATTGTAGCGAAATCTGGAGCCTTAAGTGAAGCGCCGCCGATAAGTCCGCCGTCAATATTCTCCTTTGCCAGAAGACCTGCACAGTTTTTAGCGTTCATGCTGCCGCCGTACTGGATAGTTACATCAGCTGCAACTGACTCGTTGTACAAAGCTGCAAGAACCTTGCGGATAGCGCCGCATACTTCCTCAGCCTGATCGTCTGTAGCTGTCTTGCCTGTGCCGATAGCCCAGATAGGCTCGTATGCTACAACTACCTTTGCAGCGTCCTCAGCAGGGATCTCTGCGAAAGCCTTCTTGATCTGGATCGTGATAAGATCCATTGTTATTCCGGCTTCCCTTTCCTCAAGAGATTCGCCAACGCATACTATTGGTACAAGACACTTTGCAAGAGCCTTCTTTATCTTTTTATTAACTGTTTCATCCGTTTCATTGTTATATGCACGTCTCTCACTGTGGCCGATTATAACATAGTCAACACCAAGATCAACAAGCATATCTGCGCTTACTTCGCCTGTATACGCTCCTGAATCCTCGAAATGAAGATTCTCTGCGCCTATCTTTACGTGTGTGCCCTTAGCAGCCTCTACAGCCGGAGCAAGACATACATACGGTGTGCAGCATACTACTTCGCACTCTGCGCCCTTTGTAGCCTCTACAACCTCTTTAACAAAATCATATGTTTCCGACGGAAGCTTATTCATCTTCCAGTTACCGGCAATTATATATTTTCCCATTGGTGATCATTCCTTTTCTTTACTTATAGTGCTTTATAATTTACTTGCGCCTTGCGCAGAAATTATTTGTCTGTGAGAGCAGCAATACCCGGAAGCTCCTTGCCCTCAAGGAATTCCATTGAAGCGCCGCCGCCTGTTGAAATGTGGCTCATCTTATCGCCAAGACCAGCCTGGTTTACAGCTGCTACGCTGTCGCCGCCGCCGATGATAGTTGTAGCATCAAGCTCAGCAAGCATTGAAGCGATCTCATTTGTGCCCTTTGCAAAGTTCGGCATTTCAAATACGCCCATAGGTCCGTTCCATACAACTGTCTTTGCATCCTTAAGAGCCTCTTTATAAAGCTCGATCGTCTTAGGTCCGATGTCAAGTCCCATCCAGCCGTCAGGAATATCTCCCTCAACGACCTTTGAAGGTGCATCGTTATCAAATTTTTCTGCAACTACTGTATCTACAGGAAGTATAAGCTTGTCGCCTGCTTCATCAAGCATCTTCTTAGCATAGTCTATATAATCCGGCTCCAGAAGTGATGTTCCTGTTGTCTTGCCCATTGCAGCCATGAATGTATAAGCCATACCGCCGCCAATTATAAGCTTATCTACCTTCTTAAGAAGATTTTCGATAACTGAGATCTTTGATGATACCTTTGATCCGCCGAGGATAGCAACAAGCGGTCTTACCGGTGAATTTACGGCATTGCCAAGGAACTTGATCTCCTTTTCGATAAGATAGCCTGCTACAGCCGGCTGGATAAGTGAGCTTACACCTACGTTTGAGCAGTGTGCTCTGTGCGCTGTACCGAAAGCATCATTTACAAACAGATCTGCCAATGAAGCGAGCTCTTTTGAAAACTCCTCAACATTCTTTGTTTCCTCTGCTCTGTAACGAGTATTTTCAAGAAGAACAACGTCGCCTTCCTTCATGTTTTCAACAGCTTTCTTTGCATTCTCGCCTACTACATTATCATCAGCTGCAAAAATAACCTCTTTGCCAAGCTTTTCTGAAAGTCTTTTAGCTACCGGTGCAAGTGAAAGCTCTGGTACCGGCTTGCCCTTAGGCTTGCCCATGTGTGAACAAAGAATTACCTTTGCGCCGTTATCTATAAGATACTGGATCGTGGGCAGTGCTCCTACGATTCTGTTCTCGTCTGTGATCTCCTGCTTATCGTTAAGCGGAACATTGAAATCACATCTTACAAGGACTCTTTTACCCTTTACATCAACGTCTTCTACAGTTAATTTATTGTACATAATAGTATCTCCTTTTGTCGCCGCAAGCGGCGTATTTAGCTACTTATATTTTATAACAAATTCATCAAATTTGCAAGTACTAATATAAAAAATAATCACTTTCTTGCATTTTTTATAAGTTTGATATAAAATTATCAAATTTGTGTATATTTTGCACAACCGGACTGCTATACTATAATCCCATTATCCTGACAGCGAACAGAGCCGCTGCTATGCCTGCGATGTCGCCTAAAACAGCGCATGGAACTGCCCTTTTCACATATTTTACCCTTGTTTTCGCAAAATACACGGCAATACAATAAAAAGTAGTTTCTGTGCTGCCGCAGATCACAGATGCGAGCCTGCCCGACACCGAATCTGCCCCGCTGCTGTTTAGTATCCCCGACAGCACTCCAAGCGCGCCGCTGCCTGACACAGGGCGTATCATCACAAGCGGCATAACGTCTGCCGGAAGTCCTATTTTTTCCGCTGCCGGTGCGATAAAGCCTATAGCGGCATCCATAGCTCCCGACGCTCTGAGCATTGCCACTGCAACAAGCACAGCAAGCAAAGGCGGGAATATATCTGCCATCAGCCTCAGACCCGAGCCTGCTCCATTAATAAAATCATTATATACCGCTCCGCGCCTTATAAGAGCGGTTATTACAATGACCGCTATAATTGCCGGGGTTATAAGCTCCATATTTAACCGCTCCCTTTTGACATATACATAAGCTTTACCGATATTATCCCGACAGCTGCCGCGACCGCTGAGGCTAACCAGATGGGTAGTATTACAGACATAGGCTCAGCTGAGCCGGCTGCTGCTCTGAGTGATATAATGGTTGCCGGTATAAGCTGAAACGAGGTCGTATTCAGCACCACCAGCATACACATGTTCTTTGACGGGACAAGCGGAGATGGGTTTTCCCTGTCAAGCTCCTCCGCCGCAAGCATTCCCATAGGCGTTGCCGCGTTCCCCATTCCGAGAATATTCGCAGTCATATTCATTGATATATAGCCTTTGGCTTTTTGACCCGTGCCAGGGAACAAAAAATTCACAAACGGAGATATGAGCTTCATAATAAAAGCCGACACCCCGGACTTTTCAGCTATTTTCATTATTCCCGTCCAGAAACACATCACTCCGGCAAACGAAATAAGAGTGGTCACAGCCGTTGACGCGCCCTCAAATACGGCATTCACTGTTTCATCTACTCTCCCAGTTATAACTGCTGATACCACCGACACTATTATCATAGCGCTCCATATATAATTCATTCGCACCACCTCTTTACTTTATATTCCTTTTCAGATAAAAATAGAACGTTAAAACTTTGTAAAACCGCTTGAAATAAAAATGAATTTAGTATATAATAGTTGCGGTAATAAACACATAGGCAATGAGGCTGTTGCAAAACTCAACGAGTTTGCAACAGCCTTGGGGGCTTTAGAAAAATAGTGCAGAACGGACGAAACGAAGGGGCGCAGCCCCCTTGCCCGAAGGCGTACGGTGGTACGTCGAGCGGTGAGTTTCGTTCGTAACATAAAGCGATTTTAATGCTGAAATTTTCATTTATGAAAATTTCCAC
>CALXSS010000123.1 GCA_944391225.1 uncultured Clostridia bacterium | reverse complement strand
ATGCGTATATTTACGTACGATGAGATAAAGACTGTTTTCAGTGCGGTATATCATCATAGTGATAAAGCGTCAGTGCATGAGCCGTTTGATGAACTGCTGAAGGATGCCGATGTTATGCAGCACTGTTATTACGATCCGCTTTATGCTCCTATGCAGCATGAGCGTGAAAGGTTCTTGAAGCTTAAAGCAGAGTTTGGTCTCTGATATTACATATCAAGGCATCTGAGCAACGCTTCAAGATAGTAGTAATCGCCCCAGATGCTGAATTCATCCACACCATTGTTGCCGGGCTTGGAGTATACCGAGTGTTTTATAAGTCCGCTCCTGCCCTCCGGCTTGCCGGAAAGATAATTGTCGGTAAGTGAATTTACCATTCCGCGCGCCGCATTGATATACAGCTCCTTTATGCTGCTGTCCTCTATATAGTCAGCCGATTCGATCAGACCGCAGGCGAGGATCGCCGCTGAGGAGGAATCGCGCTCCTCATTTCCGTCTGTGAATATCAGATCCCAGTAAGGCACAAGGTCCTCAGGCAGTCTGTTTAAAAAGTATTCTGCAAGTTTTTCGTTGTGCTCCATAAAGCTGCTATCATGTGTATATCTGTAGCTGAGAGCTGTTCCGTATACAGACCATGCCTGGCCTCTTGCCCAGCATGAGCTGTCACTGTAGCCCTGAGCGGTTATACCTTTGTCTTTTTCACCCGTGTCCGGATCAAAATAGAATGTATGGTATGTGCTGTAATCGTCGCGTATAATAACGTCCATAGTCGTTTTCGCATGAGCATAGGCTGTGTTATAGTATTTACTGTCTCCTGTTACCTCTGATGCCCAGTACAGCAGCGGCAGGTTCATCATGCAGTCGATTATGAGCCTGTATGCTGTGCGGTCATTTTTATCTCCCCACGCCTGTATAAACTGTCCCTTTTCCTTGAATCTGCCTATCAGCTCATCTGCCGCCTTTATCGCAAGATCCTTTGCCGCCTCATCATTTGTGAGCTTGTATGCGCTTACGCATGAGAGCGAATACAGAAAACCGAGATCGTGTGTTTCAAAATCGTATCTGTCCTCATATCTTTTTCGGAAGCTTTCTATATGCTTTTCGGCTGCTTCTTTATATTTGTCGTCTTTTGTATAATAATATGCAAGCCAGAGCATTCCCGTCCAGAACGAGGTTGTCCAGCCATGATTATCCGTAAGGTTGTATTCGAGATCATTGCTCGCAGCATCAGGGAATTTGTCCCAGAATTTGGTTATGTTCATGTCTATCGTTTCAAGGACTGTTTTAAGAGTGCTTGTGATTTTTTCTTTGGTAAGCAGTTCTGATTCCTTATATATTCTTTCTATAGTATTTTTATTTATATTCATTATAGCTCCTCCTGTAAACATATGTGTTTATAATATTATAACAAAATCAGCAGCAATTGCAAGTCGTGTTGCCGAAAGCTTTTAATTATGCAATAAAAACGCACAAAAAGTGCAGAAATATAATATATTGTTGCCATAATAGCTCTTAATAGGATCAATTCTATTGAAAACATAGTTGATATATGGTATAATAAATTAAATTATATTATAAGCTGGTGAGAATATGGATATAGATAGATCGCTAAAGGATCTCGGAGTCAGTAATAACGATAAGCTCGTTTTTTTGGAAAACACTCTTGATAAAAACAGCTGGAATCTATTGCAGTTTCACTATCATGAGGTATATGAGATACTTATCTGCTTTGAGGCGAGCGAGGTGAACTGCTTTGCGCAGAACCGTGTTTTTGAGATGAAGAGGGGGAGCGTGTTTATTTTTTCGCCCTATACTCTGCATCGCACAACCACAGCGGAGGGATCGTGCTACCGCAGAGCTATAATTTATTTTAATGCAGCTGACCTTGCCGAGTTTTCGCGGTACTCAGATATGATTCTCTCATCTTTTGCTGTTCCGTATCAGCACATAGAGCTTAATGATGAGGAGCTTAGAGACGTCACTGATATATTGAACGGTAAAAATGAATATGATGGCAGCGGGTTCATGCAGGAAGTAAAAAACAGATTAAAACTGTTCAGGCTTACATTGTATCTGTGCGAGAAGTTAAGAACAGATAGAAATGCTGCTATAAGTTACTCAAGATATGGCGATTTGAATAAGATACTTGATTATATCCAGAAAAATTTAAGTGATCCGAGCCTTACACTTGCATCAATAGCCCAAGAGTTTTTCAGGAGTACTACATCAGTGAACAATCTGTTTAAAAAGAATATAGGTTCTACCATCAAGGAATATATAATATTAAAAAGAGTGGACAAGGCTCAGGAGCTGCTCCGCGGCGGCGCTACAGTTACCGAGGCGTGCGAAGGCTCGGGTTTTAACAACTATTCTCATTTCATCAGAACCTTCAGCAAAGTTACAGGGCTTTCACCTAAGCAGTATGTAAAAAGCACTAAAAATGAATAAAGCAGCTATTTAGCTGATAGTATCAATTTTAAGTATATAAAATCTATTGCTGCCCGGAAATCCGACAGATGCCAAAATACACAGAAAATCGAATCAACAAATTAAGCCGGGACAGTTGACCTTTTCTGCCCCGGCATATGGGGCACACAAAGCCTACGGCGATGATATTGCCCCATGTCGGTGGTATATAGATCTATCTAATCAGCCAGAATTGGCTGTAATTGTCTGCCTTCTATAGCTGCAATAGCTGAATCCGGCAATTTTGAAAAATCAGCTACAAGGGAATTAGGCTTATGTATATAATCATCTTGCCTGAACGGTATAAAATATATGTGTTTGCGGTTGAGCAGCTTCCCAATATTCTGCGCCGCGTTGCCAAGCCCATCGTTTGTTGAAACGCCTATCAGTATAGGTCTGCCGTTGCGCAGATGGGCTTTCGCTGCAAGCGTCACGGAGGAATCGGCGATACCGTTGGCAAGCTTTGCAAGGGTGTTACCAGTGCACGGCAGGATAACGAGCAGATCAAGGCAGAGCTTAGGTCCTATAGGCTCGGCGTCGCGGATACTGGCGATAACATCGTTCGAGGTTATATCTTTAAGCCGGTTTTTAAATTCATCAGCTTTCCCAAAACGCGTATCTGTTGAATATGCCGTCTCGCTCATTATAGGTATAACGTCCGCTCCGGCGTCTTTAAGCTGTTTTACAGCCACTATAGCTTTTGAAAATGTACAGAACGAGCCGCACATAGCAAAACCTATTTTTTTGTTTTTCAGATCCATTTTTACACCTCCAGTTCCGTCAGAATATTAGTTATAGTATCCTTTATAATAATACCGGCGGTTACAGGGGCTGTTCTGCCTGGCAGCGACAGCGCCCAGATCACGCGGATACCCAGTTCTTTTGCCGCGTCAAAATCCACCCCGCCGGGTTTGGAAGCAAGATCGATTATAAGCGAATCCTTATTTACCTTTGAAAGCAGATCGCGCGTGAGTATCAGAGCAGGAACGGTATTAAAAATTATATCAAATTCTCCGATGCGCATTTTAGCCTCGTTAAGGCTCAGCGGGATATAGCCATGACTTTCAATTAGGGCGAGATCAGCATACTTTCGTGCCTCGACATGCGTTTTAGCGCCGAGCCCGTCAAGGAATTTTGCAAGTACCTTTCCAACTTTGCCGTAGCCAAGCACAAGGCAGCTGCTGCCATGGATGGTTATTGGTGTTTCTGATACAGCTATTTCAATAGCGCCCTCTGCGGTAGGGATCGCGTTCCTTATGGCAAGCTCGTCACGCTTCATATAGTCTCTGTGCATTATGCCGCGCTCCTCAAGAGCAGAGCTGAGCTGTTCCGATATTCTGCCGCCGAATACTATTGAAAGAGGATTTATGTTTTTTAGCAGATCATCTATTGAGATCGGAACTTCAGCGAATGGCGCGTTTATTGTTGTATTGTCAAATGTCACCGGAACAGGCAGAATTATTATATCCGCATCTAATGCCTGCTCAATGCTGCAGGCTGGTATTAATCCCTGTGTTTTTATATCCTTATCAAATCCGTATATTTTCACGTCATATCCGTCTGACGCAAGCATTTTAGCGAGTGTGAGCTGTCGCAGATCTCCGCCCGCAACGGAAACAGTTCTGAACATCCGCAGCATCTCCTTTCTGTGTCGTGCACAAATTATTGACAAATTGTTTTGTTTGTCATTTATATAATATGCTATAGTATTAGGTCATGTGAATATTAAAAAACAATGATTCGTTACGATAGTTCAAATACTCAATACTAAGCTGAATTAAAAAGTAATACATATTATTGTTTGAAATATATCTGGAGATGTGATATAATTAAATAAAAAAGAGGCGATGAATAAATGATCAGAAAGAGAATAGTAAAATCATTGAAATGGATTGTTTTATTTTCGGTATTTGCTGTGCTTACCGTTCTGAGTTATTTATATGAAAAAGACAATGCGCCGCGGTTCAGGCTTACAGCAGGATGCGGGTTGATAGCGCTGCTAAGCATTGTAGCGTCGGTTTGGTCACTGTTTGATAAGAATATCGGAAAGATAAGCACAATGACTATCGATGATGTTTTTGCTGTTAAAAAACACGGCTGTGTAGTTGTAGGACGCATAAACGGAGGAATGGCTGTGGGTGAGCGTGTTATAATATGCAGACGATTCGGCGGAGAGATCAAAACGAGAATTAACGGAATGGAAATAGATCAGAAAAGTGTCAAGTCTGCTGTAAATACTGCGGCAGCGCTGTATTTTAAAAAAGTAAGCTGTGATGAAATCTATAAGGGGGATGTTGTCAGATATGAGGCTTAGGGTAAAATAATAACGGCGGTGACGTATTGTTCCGCCGTTATTATTGCAGAGTATATATTAGTATTTAGATTTAAGATAAAACTTTGACATTATCAGCGTTTTACATTAAATGCTGACATTCCCGGATATATTGCAGCTTTTCCAAGCTCATCTTCAATGCGTAGCAGCCTGTTATACTTAGCAACCCTTTCGGAGCGGCTCGGAGCGCCGGTTTTTATCTGACAGGTATTGAGAGCTACTGCGAGATCGGCTATGGTTGTGTCCTCTGTTTCACCTGAGCGATGTGAGGATATTGATGTGTAGCCGGCTTTGTGAGCTGTTTTTATTGCTTCAAGTGTTTCTGATACTGTACCTATTTGATTAAGCTTTATAAGGATAGAATTGCCGCAGCCAAGCTCAATTCCCTTTGTAAGGCGTGATGTGTTGGTCACGAACAGGTCATCACCTACAAGCTGTACTTTACCGCCAAGCTCTTTTGTGAGCGATTGCCAGCCCTCCCAGTCTTCTTCGTCAAGAGCATCCTCTATAGATATGATTGGGTATTTGTCAACAAGCTGTTTCCAGTGATCTATAAGTTCAGCGGACGTATATTCGACTCCTGATTTTGGGAGAATGTATTTGCCTTTTTTGCCGCTTTTCCATTCACTTGAAGCAGCGTCTATTGCTATCATAAAATCCTTTTC
>CALXSS010000122.1 GCA_944391225.1 uncultured Clostridia bacterium | reverse complement strand
ATGTATTATTATACAAAAAACAGAAAACTTTCTGATCTCTTAGTGTTAAATGTATTATAGCATATATAAGCAGGAAATTCAATGGTTGTCTCAGGGACAGCTTTTTTCAAGATGATTATATGCTTATATCGCGGCTCCTCAGCAGCAGATACAGCCCCCAGTCCTGATCGTTGGCGTATTCGTCAAAAAATCCGGCGCGCTCTCCGTTTACTCTGTGTGGGAATACGTATGCGCAGGAGGCTGCGCCATCGTGGCGGAACAGCGGCATTACGCCTCTGCGCGCGTGCTCTGCCTTTTCTCTGTAATCGTCACTGTCTACAGCCTCGGCATATGATCCGTACGCCTCCGCCGTGAGCGCGCTCCAGTAGTGAGGGAAGGTGTCGCCGTACATGCGGCGTTTGCCGAACCAGTATCCGTCCCAGTGACGTATGGCGACCTCGTACAGGCGGCAGTCCGGCTGTACGCCGTTAAACAGCTCGAGAGCGTCAAGCTGCTGCTTTGCTCCGTCAAGATAAAGCTTTTCGCCTGTAATGAAATACGTTTGCAGCAGCAGATTCGCCGCCGGAGCGGTTATGCTCTGTTCATAGTTGACCTCGTGCGCAGGACTGCAAAGACCGTTGCTCATGATGTACCGGCAGTGAGCCACAAAACGCGCTTTCAGGCTTTCAAGCTCCGACCTCATGCCCTCGTTCTCAAGAGCCAGGCATATCGCGCGGGCAGGTATCTCTATAGCGTAGAAATGCTCGCCGCCGCGGCTGTAAAATGCTTCGAGTATCCTTGCGGAGATATCAAGAAAGCCCGCTTTTTTGTAAAGCCCGTACAGTTCAAGATAGAATAGTGAAAACCATGGGTAATTATAGAGCCGCTCAAAGGAATCGTCTCTGCCGCAGTCGTTGAACACCTCGCCTGTTTCGGTGTCGACAAGCTCACGCTCAGCGTATTCCATATATTTTTTTAAGCTCGATTCAAGCGCTGCGTCTTTATGATGCTTCAAATACCGCGCGAGCAGCAGCGCCATGCCAACGCGCTCTCTGCCGCCGTTTCTGTCGTACTCCGCGCTGTAATACATATGCTTTTCCTCATTGTCATATATCAGATACGCGCCGTCAAGCTGACTGCCGGGGGCTTTGAACTGCTGGTTTTTGGCTATAGACCGGCAGCGTTTTTCTGCCAACTCATCAAGCGACGGCAGGGAATATATATTGCAGAACGTTTTTACTCCGCTGACCTCGATATTATAGGTCCGGATCCCGTAAGCGCGCGGTTCTTCGTCTATATGTATAACGCCGCCGCTCACAGTGGATCTTACAGGCTCGCCGTCAAGTGTAACACGTACAGCATCGCCGCTGAAATCAAATGAAGGCTTTATGCTGATATGTATTTTTTCTCCCTCAAACACGGTGTAACGCTCTGCGCTGACCCTTATAAATCTGTCGCAGAGCTTTTCAAGCCTGCTGTAAAAATCTTCTTTCCCGTTGTGTGAAAACAGCTTCCATTCTATAGTGAGCCTGCCGCCCGGCTCAAAGACTGTCGGAGATGGGTGCATAATAAAATCACCTCTGTCATTGCTCATTCTGCTGAGGTCTCTCTCTACGCTGTAGCCGCCAAGGCTGCCCTTTGTAAGCACAAGTCCGAGATGCGGCGCTTGTCCGCCCATGCGCAGCGCCATTATATACGAAATATCACCGCCGCAAAAAATATGGGTATGACAGCGGTCAGTAAGGCAGGTTTTTGAATCAGCATAATCGTCATTGAACGGAGTGTATATGGATATGCTGTCAAGGTCGGTGAACACGTACTTGTCAGTTGTATTCGTAAAAATGTACCTTTCGGTGATCACACCGTTTTCACAGCTGCTTTCCTTTGTTACAGAGAGCCGGTCTGTACACTTTACAGTACCCCATTCGGTGCTGCCCTCTATCCAGTTCATTTTGTAAATATCGTCATTTAATATAAGCTCTTTCATTTCATGTCCTTTCCGGCTGACGCCATCGTTTTTGTTCAGGGGAATTATACATCAGACAAAATAAAAATGCAATATCAAAATAAACCTATATTAAGATTATTCACAGCGTGCTTTTTTCAAAGCTGTACATGCCGCTTTCGCGGGCGCGGCGGCGGTGCTCGAGAGGTGTTTCCTCCATTATCTTTTTGAATACCCTGTTGAAATATATCGGCGAGCCGTAGCCGCAGCGCGCTGCGATCTCAGAAGATGACAGCTCAGTTTCCTGCAGCAGCGTGCAGGCGTGCTGTATCCTGAGCAGGTTTATATATTCAACGACTGTCATGCCTGTCTGCGCTCTGAACAGGCTGCATAGGTATTCCTTTGTTATGTTGAAATGCGCGGCTATTTTACCGAGGCTCGCCTCCTCTGTAAACCTGCTCTGCAGATACAGGCTTATGGGGGAAAGGTCTGAATCATGCGTCAGCCGCGATCCCGCGTCTGAAACAGGCGCAGCTCTGAGCAGCAGCTCGGCAGCCAGCATGGCTGTATCATGCTTGCTTTTGGAGGTGTCCATTATTTCCGATACAGATCTTTCATCAAGAGATATTATCCTGTGTTCAAAGCAGGCGAGGAGCTTTTCTCTTTCCTCCGCGCTGAACTGCTTTTCAAGACAGCCTTGCGAAAACTCAATACATATGCCGCTGTACGGCACTTTTCCAAAGCTGCGGTGAAGTATGCCGGGCTCTACTGTGAACGTATCTCCTGCTGTAAGGAAATATATATCCCTGCCGGTGAATACGGTCCTGCTGCCTGTGGCAAGCATATATATTTCATAGGCGTTGTGGGAATGGAAAAGCGGATAGTTTATGCCGCTGCCGCGTTCCTCGCGGTTTATATATATTTCATCATTGAGAATGGTGTTTATTATTCGCATACGGTACAGCTCCTTATGGGTTATAGCATAATTTTATCACAGACAAAGAGAGTATGCAAACATTTTGTTATACAGAAGCGGGTCAAAGATATACCTTGTGTAAAATGCCGATAATAGCATTAAATATTTGTATGATATGATGATTGATTTTAAGATCATCAATGATATAATGAAAATCAAAGAGAGGTGGAGACGATGCTTAAAAGACTGGGAATATTTATTACTGCTTTTGCTCTGCTGTGGCAGACAGCAGCTTTTGCGAGCGGGGACATTACATATATAACGGCTGATTTTACGGAGCAGACAGGCGATGCCGCAGCGCTTTTCGGCTGGGGATATATCGGCAGCGCGCAGACTGTAAAGCATGGATTTGAAAATGACGGCATAGACAGCTTTCTTGCGCTCAGCTCAGACGGATTGAAGAACGGCAGTCCGGGTGGCAGCTATTATTTTTACAATACGTTTTATCCCATAACAGGCGGCGGCAGAATGAAGTTTAAGATCCGGTTCAACGAGGGTAAGATCAAGCTGACGGCGGGAGATCAGATAGTCTCAAGCACGCTGAGCCATGAGGGGTTCAGTCTCGTGTTTGACGCGGGCAGCGGAGCCTTGACCTGCTGCGGAGAAACTCTCGACGGTCAGTTTGAAACGGGATCGTGGTATGATGTGGATATATCCTTTGACTGCGGCAGTCATATGCTTTCGGTAGAAACGTGCTTCGGGGAAAAGGAAATAGCTTTCACAGAGGATAGGCTGTTGTATATATCAAATATAACTATATCCAACGCTGACAAGCTGCCGTTTTCATTCGATATTAAGGAGCTTGAGCTGGTGAACGAAATGCATCTTGGCGATTTTGATGTGGACAGACCCGGACTTGAGGTAATGAAAACAAATGAATCTGATACGGCGTATGCAAATTGCAGTATGTTCGACGCCCGAACAGGCGAGGTGCTTTGGGGAGAGTTCGCAGGCAGAGATACTACCCGCGTGCTGTGCGATGATCTTGATCCGCGGTATGAGGGGGCGGAGGTGTACACAAACTACAAGGCGTTCGACCAGCACGGGAATATGATCGACTCAGAGGGCGGAGATAATTTCGCTGTATACTGGGACGGGGATATACTCAGAGAGATAAATGACGATGTGTATGTTACAAAATATATGCCGTATGAGGGCAGAACGGCAGAGCTGCTCAATGCCGATACCTGCGTATCGAACAACGGAACAAAGGAGAACTGTACCATACAGGCTGATATTTTCGGCGACTGGCGCGAGGAGATAGTTCTGCCCTCGGCAGACGGGAAGTATTTAAAGATATATTCTACCACATGTCCCACGCCGTATAAGCTCTATACTCTTATGCACGATCCCATATACCGCGCCGCGGCGGAGTTTGATATACAGCTGAGGAGCGAGGCGGGAGCGGAGTTCAGACTCAGCCGTAACGGAAACACATCGCTTTTGATAAAGCAGGAGGGCGGCGCAATCTATGCAGCTGACGGCAGCGAGTATGTTCTCTTAGCCGACGGATTGTCGCTGACATCGGGCGACGGGGCAATATACAGGATATACGCCGATATGAATTTTGCCCGCGGAATATATGATATATATATTGCCGAGGAGGGCAATATAAAGGCAGGTCTTAGAGGTCTGCATTTTGCAAGCGATAAGGCGGACGGGATAGACTGTGTTTCGCTCCTGTGCGGAGCGGGCAGCGAGGCGGGCATTGATGATATAGATATTCATGTATATTCAGGAGTTTATATATCGTCTGATGATAATGAGCCGCGATTTGCCGACGAGCCGGGGCTTGGCAGTGTGTCAGTGATAGAGGCGGTGAAAAATGAAAGCGGAGAGCTGATGTCGCTCAGCATCAAGGACAGCGCGGCATTGAGCGCAGATGGATCAGACGGCGGCATAGAGTATTATATATGGAAGTATGTGGAGTCAATGACACCGCTGTATTGATAAATCAACGGCTTAGCATTATTTAAAATTTTATCGGAGAAAAAGATATGTGTATAACAATAGATTTTGACAGGGATTGGCTGTTTTACCGCGGAGAACTCGCTCCGTCAGATGAAACAGATATGTGGGGCGGCGCGAAAGCGCGCGCGTATTTTTACGGAGCGGCGGCGGAGAATGCGGATCTATCAAAATGGAGCAGGGTAGAACTGCCGCATGATTTTGTGATAGAGGGCGATTACACACGCAAGCCCGAGGGACTCGGCATGCGAGATATACCTGAAATGGAGAGCATAAGCAGCCGCCATTTTGCGGGCGGCTCGCTTGCCGGAGGTGTTGGCTGGTACAGAAATGCGTTCAGCATATCTGAGGAGCATGAGGGAAAGAGAGTTTATATTTTCTTTGACGGAGTTTACAGAAACAGCTCTGTGTATGTCAATCAATACTATGTGGGCACACACAAGAGCGGATACACAGGGTTTTATTATGATATAACCGATTTTCTCAATTTCGGCAGCGAGAATTTTATTGCCGTCCGCGTTGACGCGCGCGGCAGAGAGGGCTGGTGGTATGAAGGCGGCGGCATATACCGCCATGTCCGTCTTGAGATATGCGACAGCCTGCGCTGCGCGCCTGACGGTGTGTTCATAAGCTCCGAGATATGTGACGATGGAAAGCGGGCGGAGCTCAATATCAAAACAGAGCTTATAAGCAGATATACGGAGAAAAAAACAGTAAAGCTGATCTCGACCGTGCTGGACGAAAACGGAACAGCGGCGGCTGAAAAAGAAAGCCTTGTTACTGTAGACGAATGGGACAGCGCGGAGTGCGGA
>CALXSS010000121.1 GCA_944391225.1 uncultured Clostridia bacterium | reverse complement strand
CGCCCATAAGTCCCTGCCCTTATATGATACAAGTCCGTTCACACAGAATGAACCGCTGCCGTTGCCGCTTGCGCTGCCGTCTGCCGCGACATTCCTGCCCTCGAAGTTTATATCGCCCCAGTCGCCGCCGTAGCCGTAGAAATATCCCTCTCTTAGCTTTCCGAACATCTCCTCGTTCGCAAGATACTCCCCGTCCTTATAATAATCATAGGGGTTCGGAACTATATTAGAATTTGAGTCTGTTTTATGTATTGAGTTATCCTCGCTCGTAACTCTTGAAAGAGGCACTATCCTTGACTGATCTACCCAGTCCCAAATACAGGCGCCTATCATATTCGTGCCTGAGCGGACCGCGTCCATGTATCCCTCAAGATCGCCTACAGCATTGCCCATGGCGTGAACATACTCACAGATAAAATACGGCATTGCCGTTTTGTTTGTATCCTTTTCATTGTCGGGAGCGACCGCCCAGTTTTCCACTGTCTCAACAGCCGGATACATGTTGCTCATTACATCGACCGTTCCGTTTGAGCCCATGAACTCGGAATGAACAAAGCGAGTCGGATCATTATCATGGAAATACTTTACGATCTCATCATATACCGGCTTATTCGCGTCGCTTGTGCCGCCGCACTCGTTGCCAATAGACCAGCTCACTATCGAGCTGTGGTTCTTGAGCGTTTCATAAGCTGTCTTTGTTCTGTCCATAAACATTGGGCGCAGGATAGTCTGATATACCTCGGCAGTGTTTCTGTCCTTATTTGCTATAGCGTGGCACTCTGCGTTAGTCTCTGCCATAAGATAGAAGCCCTGCGTATCGGCAAGATAATACAAATACTCATCATTTGCGTAATGCGATGTTCTGATGGTATTTATATTATACTGTTTCATAGTCTTTAGATCTATATCATAAAGCTCCTTTGACACATATTTTCCCGCGAGCGGGTCTGTGTCATGGCGGTTTGTTCCCTTCATAAGGAGCGGCTGTCCGTTTATAGTGATCCTGCTGTATGAATCGGTGATGTTCTTGTTTGCCGCATCCGCCTCTGTCATAGTATACTCGATCTCGCGGAAGCCGACAAGCAGCGCTGAGGATTCAAGCGCATTGCTGTCCTCGTCCGAGAGGTTGAGCGAAAGAGCGTATAGCTCCGGCTTTTCAGCCGACCACTGTTTCGGGGAATTTACAGTCACTCTCTTTTCATCAAATACTATAGAGCCGCCTGCCGGTATCGCCTTATCAGATGTAAATGTGAGAGTTGTTACAGGATTTGAAAAATCGTCTATATCATACAGTTTCGCGCTCACTGTATAGCCTGCCGGAACATCATCGGCAGTGTTGTTTTTCACTTCAAGCCCCTTAACTATTAGCTCCGCGTTTTCATAATTTTCGTCAAGATCAGTTTCTATCTTATAATCCTCAATAGAAACTGCCGGCAGCGAAATGAGATATACGTCTCTGAATATACCGCCGTCATATATCATATCCTGATCCTCAAGCCAGGTAGCGTCACAGAACTTATGCACGCGCACCGCAAGAGTATTTTCACCGTCCACAAGATAATCTGTTATATCATACTCATGACCTCTGAACGTGTCCTCGCTGTAGCCCACAGCCTGACCGTTTACAAACACATAGTACGCCGACTCAACACCCTGGAATGATATTACTACTCTGTCGCCCTCATTCCTTGTCAGACCGTCGGTTGTGAATGTAGTTCTGTAAAAGCCTATCGGATTATATCTTACAGGCGCCTCGCCCGGAGTGAGCGTTCCGTACATGTCAGTTTTGCTGTCGCTGCTGCTGTACGGCTGCTCGCCCGCCTGCCACGGCATCTTAACGTTATCATATATCGGGAAATCCCATACCCATGTTGTATCCTCGCCATCGGGCGTGTTCACATTGTTCCACCACTCGCCGTATGAGGTCCAGCTTGACGGAACGGGAACATCCTTTTTCCAGGTGTCATCCTCCTTAAAATCCACGGCAGCAAACGGGTTTTCTGTGCCGTCAGCATTGATAAGTCCGCGTTCTGCGCCCATCTCAAGGTTCTTCACCGCTGAAATATCCCATACGCTGTCAGAATCCTCGCCTGAAAGGAACTTTACCCTCTCCGATGTCTCCTTAGCGTAATCCCTTGCCGAGGCAAGCGCTGCCGCCTCGTCCTGATACGGTATGGCTGAGTCAGTTCTCGGCTCAAGCCTGTTAACACCGCATACCTCGTACATACCTCCGTCCTTGTCGTTATACTCGGTAAAGGTAATGCCGCTTACCTCTGTTCCCGCATCATTTACGGTAACGGTGTCTGTTTCCTCGTCCTGAGCATAGATCACAGGTACTGCTCCTATCAGCATTGACGATGATAGAATAAGTGACAAAAGTTTTCTTTGCAGCATAATTCAATAACTCCTTTCGCAAGCTCGTTCGGGCGCTCGTCCACATTACCTCCCAAACATATCTCCTTTTACGCTAAAGCCGGTATAGATCATACCCTCTCCGGCAACGTTTCGCATGCAACCGAACGGATACTATCTCCAATACCGCCTTTTTCCATGTTATTATTTTATCAGAAGCTGCTATATGCTTCAATAAAGTCCGCGACTTTCAGGAATTTGAATTAAATATTCAGTAACAAGGATTAACTTCTTTTTTATAAAAAAATACTCCGCAGCCCGAACTGAGCCGCAGAGTATTATAAACAAATATTATTTACCTGTTTTGGCATTTAGATCAAGAGACTTGATCATAAAATGCACGCGCCGCATATTTACTGATGTAAGATATTCTATCTTGTCGCGGATCTTATGCTGAGCCTCGCGGCATACAGCATACAGATTTTCACCATAGCGCAAGGTGGCTGTTATATCCATATGCACTCCATGCCCTGTCTTTCGCACATTGATATTGTTAATCTTCACAATTCCGTCTACCTTCATAGCCTCATGGATAGCGAGCTGGATAAGCACCTCGTCTGAGATCACATAATCGCCCATGTATGAGAATGTAGGGCGAACTATAGACTTATCCGCCTCCGCGCCCTCCTCCTCAATATCGAGATTGCGCTGGAATCTGCGCAGCGGATGCAGAAAATATCCCGAAAACTGCTTCTGTATCTCGAAGGTCGGGACAGGTATAACATGCTTTCCGTCCTCCATACGCATCCTGTTTGCCATTGACATCTCGTCCGGAGTAGCAACATCCTCTATATGTATGAACCGCTCTATCGGTCCTACCTCAAGGCGTCTTGCGATCTTTATCGCCATACCCTCTGACGTGCCTAATATCATAAGCTTTTTGATCCTGCCCTTTTTAAGAGCTTTCTTCATCTCAGACGCATACTCCTGCGGCAGAAACAGCGCATGCTTTACAGAGGCTATTCTTGTAGCCTCACGCTTTGCCGATGTTCCTGCCACCACCTTTCCGTGTGATATCAGCAGCCCGTCGTCAATTATCGCGTCTGCACCGTTCATGCTCGCAACAGTAAGAGCCCTATAGCTCTTGCCCGTTCCGCTCGGGCCTACGAATGCTATAACCTTCATTGTCCATCATCCTCTGTATTATCTTGTTCATTATCCTTCTGCTGCTTGATCCTATACGAAAGCGTCATAAGCGTATCTGATAAATGCACATTCTCTACGGGAACACTGTCCGGCACATCAAGCTCCGAATATGAAAAGTTGAGGATGCCCTTTATGCCGCAGCTCACGAGCCTGTTAGCCATATCATGGACCGCCGCGCGCGGCAGAGTAAGTATAGCTATATCCACCTTATTTTCCCGTACAAAATCCTCAATCTCCATATCCGGTCTAACACGCACGCCATGTATGCTCGAGCCTACGATCCTGTTATCATTATCAAATATACCGACCAGCTTGAAGCCGCGCTTTATGAAAGAATTATGGTTCGCCAACGCTCTGCCGAGATTACCGGCGCCGACTATGATCATTGTGTCACCGTCGTTGAGTCCTAAAATATTGCCTATCTCATCTATCAGATACTTAACATTGTATCCGTAGCCCTGCTGACCAAACTCGCCGAAATAATTGAAATCCTGCCGTATTTGTGATGCGGTAACATTCATCATATTAGACAGCGCGTTTGATGAGATCCTTCTGATGTCCTGATTCAACAGCTCACGGAGATAGCGGTAATATCTCGGCAGCCGCTTTATAACAACCTCCGGTACTTTTTTTGAATTATTTTCCATTGCACAAACCTGCCTTTTCAATAGTGCTATTGTTATTATTATAACATAAGTTGCATGATTTGTACAGTCTTTTTTGTAAAAAATATTCAAAGCCAATTTATGTTATGTCCTTGACTTTTTCTTATGTCAAATAAACCTTAGGATTATATCCTTCAGTATCATTCCTATGCCGCGTCGCCCGACATCATTCTGAGCGCACAGCTCAACAGTCGCTGCCACGCCATTTTCGTTCACTATATCCATCGTGCCTATCACATCGCCCGCGCTCAAAGGCGCAGTTATGGATTCGTTCAGATACACCCGTCTTTCTCCGCCTGATGCTCCCGACTTGCCCTCAAGAACTGTGACCTCGTTTTTCGCTACCGCATTTACCGTTTCATCAACTCCGTTTATGACCGCAGCCTCGCATATCACCTCGCCCTCCTCGGCAAGTCTGTTTATCCTGTAATTTGCAAAGCCATAGTCAAGCATAGCCTTAGCCGATTCAAACCGTTCTGCCGATGTCGGCGCGCCAAGCACAACTGCGATCAGCTGCATATCATCTCTTAATGCCGACGCGCTCAGACAACAGAGCGCGGCTGAGGTCGAGCCTGTTTTTAGCCCGTTTGCTCCGGTATAAAAGCGGATCAGCTTATTCGTATTCGCAAGCTGGAATTTTCCGCCGCGCAGCTCGTCAGTCCAGATAGTCGTAAATTTAGTAATATCGGGATGGCGCAGCAGCTCAGCCGACATTATCGAAACATCTCTTGCAGAGGAATAGTGTCCGTCCGCGTCCAGACCGTTTGTGTTGACAAAATGCGTGTTAATCATACCCAATTCCTGAGCCCTGCTGTTCATCATATCAACAAACGACGACTCGCTCCCCGCAATATGCTCCGCCATTGCCACTGTGCCGTCGTTAGCCGAGGCGACAGCTATGCCCTTCATCATATCTGTAACGCTCAGCTCCTCGCCCGCCTCAAGGAACATTGTTGAGCCGCCATAGCTCATTGCATTTTCGCTCACCTGCACCATATCGTCATACGACAGCTTGCCCGAATCGATCTGCTCCATTATCAGCAGCATTGTCATTATCTTTGTCACGCTCGCTATAGGCAGCTGCTCATCTGCGTTCATTTCCCACAGCACCTCGCCTGTGGACTGCTCTATCAGTATAGCCGCTTTTGCATTCACATTCTGTTCAAGTCCCGCTCTCGCGCTCGACGCCGTCATAAGCATAACAGCGCATATCAAAAAGCAAATTCTTCTTTTCATAACGACCTTCCTTCCTATCGATAGTTCCTATAAAAGAGAATATGCTCACCCGCGCCTGATTATGACGCAGTACAAGCATTGATCCGCTATTTATCCCGACGTCCGCAGATATCCTCAAGCCGGCAAGCCGCTTTTCCCTTAAAAAATAGGTCCATATTAAAATGTTGGGGTTGTAGGGGCGGATACGCCAGTCATTAGCGCGGTGGGGATGCGGGACTGTAGCAAAATGCACAGACCACATAAAGCGAAAAGAACAAAGCAGATAAGCCATTTTTTAAGGATCACTGCTGTCA
>CALXSS010000120.1 GCA_944391225.1 uncultured Clostridia bacterium | reverse complement strand
AATGAGGCAGATAAGCCATTTTTATAGATAACTGCAGTTAAGATTAAGGTAGAAATTTTCATAAATGAAAATTTCAGAATTAAAATCGCTTTATGTTACGAACGAAACTCACCGCTCGACGTACCCCCGTACGCCTTCGGGCAAGGGGGCTGAGCCCCTTCGTTTCGTCCGTTCTGCACTATTTTTCTAAAGCCCACAAGGCTGAGGCAAACTCAACGAGTTTGCCTCAGCCTCTCTTTTTTTGCCTGCGTTACAGTAAGATGTAATGGATATCAATTCATCTGAGTTCGGCTCCTTTCTATGCACTTGACTATAAGCTCCAAAAGTGGTAGAATAATATTGTCAGGAGATGAGGAATAATGGAGAATGATTTTTCAAAGGGAAGTGTGCGCAGGCATATAGTATCTCAGGCTATACCCTTGACTGTGGCACAGCTTGTTCAGATAATTTATAATCTGACAGACAGGATATACATAGGTCATCTGCCCGGCGCGTCCGGACTGGCGCTCACGGGAATAGGTCTTGTGTTTCCTGTGGTGACGCTTATTACCGCCTTTACAACTCTGTTTGGGATGGGCGGCGGCTCTATATGCGCTATCGCGCGCGGCGCGGGCAATATTGGCAGAGCTGAAAAGATAATGACGAATACCTTTGTAATGCTCTGTTCGACCGCTGTTCTGCTCACGGCGTTGTGCTATATTTTCAAGCGTCCTGTTTTATACGCTCTGGGCGCGAGCGATGCCACATATGAGTATGCAGGTCAGTATCTGAGCATATATCTTGCGGGAACTCTGTTTGCTATGGTCAGCGTGGGAATGAACTGGTTCATAAATGCTCAGGGATTTGCTAAAATAGGAATGGTAACTGTCCTCTGCGGAGCGGTCTTGAATATTGCGCTTGACCCTGTTTTTATTTTCGGATTTGGCCTTGGCATACGCGGCGCGGCAATAGCAACGGTAATATCACAGTTTGTTTCTGCCGCATGGGTCATACGATTCCTGTTCGGAAAACGGACGCTTTTGAGGTTCAGACGCAGATATATCATACCGGACAGAACTGTTGCCAAGGATATTTTTTCGCTTGGTATAGCCGGATTTATCATGAACGGAACAAACTGTCTTGTACAGAGCGTCTGCAATATTGTGCTGAGCGGGTATGGAGACCTGTTTGTGGGTATTATGACTGTCGTTAATTCTGTGCGCGAAATAGCGCAGCTGCCTGTTTCGGGAATTGCAAGCGGCTCGCAGCCTGTTCTTGGCTATAATTACGGCGCGAACAGACCTGACAGGGTGAAAAGCGGAATAAAGTTTTCTGTCGGTATCGGCGCCGCGATAAGCGTGCTGTTCTGGCTGCTTATTATGCTGTTTCCGCGCGCGTTCATGATGCCGTTTACCTCTGATCCGGAAATGCTTGCTGACGGCGTTCCGGCAATGAGGCTGTATTATCTCGCGTTCTTTACAATGGTGCTGCAGTTTTCGGGACAGCATACATTTACCTCGCTTGGAATGGCAAAGCCGGCTATATTCTTTTCGCTTTTCAGAAAGGTCATACTTGTTGTGCCGCTCACATTTCTGCTGCCGCATTTGTTCGGGCTTGAGGCTTACGGAGTGTTCGCGGCGGAGCCGGTGTCGAATATAATAGGCGGTCTGGCATGCTTTATAACGATGATAACTCTTGTATGGAGCAAGCTTACAAAAATGGAGCAGGCTCTGAAAAAGAAAGGGGAACTGACAGATGATATTCCGGAACCCTAAGGATATTTTAGCTTTTTATATAAGCAGATATTTAATGGACGGTGATACCGCTGTAGATGCCACTGCGGGCAACGGCGCCGATACGGCAGCTTTGCTAAGAGCGGTGGGAAACGGAAAGGTGTATGCGTTTGATATCCAGCAAAAAGCGATAGAGGCTGCAAGGCGCGCAGTGAATAATGACTGCAGAGCAAAATTCATACTTGACTCGCATGCTGAAATGGATAAATACGTTCCTGCCGGAATAAGGTGCGCGGTATTCAATCTCGGATACCTGCCCGGAGGCGATCATTCCATTGCTACAAAGGCGGGAGCTGTTATTGAGGCGATAGGGAAAGCATGCTCTCTGCTGGGCGACAGCGGCTTTATTGCGGTCACAATGTACAGGGGCGGTGATTCAGGCTATGAGGAGTTTGAAGCGGTAAGCCGCTATCTGTCATCGCTCGATCATAGAAAATGGAACGTTCTTAGATTCGATTATTTCAACAGACCTAATGATCCGCCGGTATTAGCTGTTGTCGAACGTAAAATTGCAAATTAGTTTTACTGAAATGCAATATTATTTGTCGATATTTGCGCTGACAGTGATATTTATTGTAACAGCAGCCGTAACAAGGAATGTTTTGTTATTATTAGTAATTTTTAATGAAAAAAAATAAAAGATTTATTATTTTTGCAAAAAAAAGCTTGCAAAATCGAACGATATGTGTTATACTATAATTGTGAAATGCGGATATATTTTCCGCGATCATGTGACGAAAGTCATGTATTGGATTTGCTAATAAGTTATAATTGGATTGCGTTTGCAGTCACACCATCCTTTTTTTCATATGCCCTTGCCGAAAGGCAAGGGTCCCCCTAAAAATTATGCAGCTCGTTGAGCTGCTTTTTTGATTCATTTTTTTATTACATGACTTGAAATAAGCGCGAATCCGTGATAAAATAAAATGAGAATATTTGTTGGAAGGTCGTTGCTATGGATATAAATGATGCTCGCATCGCATTGAAAAAATATTATGGACATGATTCATTCAGGGTTGGACAAGAAAAAATAATAGACAGCCTTATATCGGGCAGAGATGTGGTAGGCATTATGCCTACGGGCGCGGGAAAGTCGGTGTGCTACCAGATACCGGCATTGCTCGCAGATGGTATAACTCTTGTCATATCTCCGCTTATCTCGCTTATGAAGGATCAGGTCAGCTCGTTGATACAGGCGGGAATACGCGGTGCGTATTATAACAGCTCCCTCACCGAAGGACAGTGCAGAAAAGCGCTCGCCAATATGGCTGCGGGAATGTATAAGATAATATATGTTGCGCCTGAGCGTCTTGAATATGATTCGTTCATTAATATCTGCTCCGGGCTGAATATATCATATGTGGCAATCGACGAGGCTCACTGTGTTTCTCAATGGGGACAGGATTTCAGACCGAGCTATCTTAAAATAGCCGACTTTGTAGATAAGCTGCCATCTCGCCCCGTAGTTGGGGCATTTACCGCCACGGCTACCGCGTCGGTCAGAGACGATATAGTCAGGATGCTGCGGCTAAAGAATCCGTTTTTGCTGACTACAGGCTTTGACAGACCGAATCTGTTTTTTGATGTGCGCCGCTGCGACAGCAAACGAAACAGGTTTGAGGAGCTTGTGGCTATACTCACAGAAAAAAAGGATAAAAGCGGTATAGTGTATTGTTCAACAAGAAAAAATGTTGACGAGATATATGAAGCGCTGAGGGGTATGAATTTTAACGCGGCGCGGTATCATGCGGGACTGAGCGATGAGGAAAGGCATAAAAGCCAGGAGGATTTTATTTATGACAGAACGCCTGTGATAATCGCTACAAACGCGTTCGGAATGGGAATAGACAAATCCAATGTATCATTTGTCGTGCATTACAATATGCCTAAGAATCTTGAAAGCTATTATCAGGAGGCTGGGCGCGCCGGACGCGACGGCGCGCAGGCAGAATGTGTGCTGCTGTATATGCCGTCGGATGTATTCACAATAAAATATCTTATCGATAATTCCGCGCCAAACGATGAGCTTACTGCCGAGCAGCAGGAGGCTATACGCAGAAAAGATATTCAGAGGATGAACGCCATGATAGGCTACTGCAATACGTCGGGCTGTTTGCGAAACTATATGCTTGGGTATTTCGGTGAGCGGCGCAGCGAGGGCTGCGGCGCCTGCTCAGGCTGTATTGAACGCGAGCTGAGAGCGCGAAAGCCTCTGCCGCTTAAAAAACAAGCCGCTAAGAGCGGAAAAACCGTTATACGCTCTGCTGATGAAACTGAAAAGCTGTTCAGCGCTCTTAAGAGCATGAGGCTGAGATTAGCCCGCGAGCAGAGCCTGCCACCGTACATAGTATTCAGCGACAGCACACTCAAGGATATTTGCAGAGTAAAGCCTGTAACAGAGGAAAGTCTGCTTGATGTAAACGGTATAGGAAAACAGAAGGCGGAAAAATACGGCAGAGCTGTTATTGAAACTGTTTCGCGTGTGCTGGCAGAGGAGAGACGGGAAAAGAGCGGTAAAACTAAAGAGGAGCTCATTGAGGCGGAATATCTCAGCGGTGTGCCGGTGCATGAGATAGCCCGGCGTCACCGTCTGTCAGTCGGAATGATCCAGTACATCATAAAGCATATTTGACAGGACGCGCAAGGCGCATCATCAGCGAGGCTGATGCAGCGCCGAGGATCAGTCCGGCAAGCACATCAGTAGGATAATGGACATAAAAATACATTCGCGAGTAGGCTATCAGGGCAGCTATGATAACAGCCGCCGCGCCGGCGCGGCGGTCTGCCTTATATATGCAGACTGCTGCTGCGGCAGATGTCACCGTATGCCCTGACGGGAACGAGTAGCCTCCGGGCGGAGAAATAAACACATGTTCAAAGCCCGTCAGCACAAACGGCCTCAGCCTGCACACAGCAGGCTTTATCACGAGCACGCCGAGCGACGAGGTAAAGGCGAGCGCGAACAGCAGCACAATTCCTGCTGTCCGCGTTCTTTTTGCAAGCAGCATCATAATACCGAGACATATCCAAAGTACGCCGCCGTCTCCGAATGCTGTTATGATACTGAAAAATACATCGCCTATGCCGCAGCGCACACCCTGCTGTATAGTATCGAGTATGGCTATATCCGCATCTATTATCATATTCAAAAGATCCATTTAATTATCTCCCTCCATATCGTCAGTATTTTCAAGATATCTGATTGATTGCTCCCAGCCGAATTTTTTTCTCCATTCTGACGGAGTCATGGAAAAATGATTTTTAAAGCTGCGCGTAAAGCTGTGTGTGTCACAAAATCCGACTGCCTGCGCCGCCTCGCTTACAGTTACCGACGGGTTTTGAAGATATCGCGCCGCCTTATTCATTTTTAGAGAGATGATGAAGTCGCGCGGGGAGGTGTGCTTGTGCTCCATGAAAAGACGTGAAAGATAGCATCTGTCAATACCCGCGTAGGCAGCCGTTTCAGCAACGGTAACTGAACGGTGCAGATTCGTTTTGATATATGATTCTGCCTTGCGTACGTATTCCTCTCCGTGATCCATTCGTTCCGCGCCTCTGCCGTGCGTCAGCCTGGATATGAACTGCCAGAATTTCGACATCAGCTCCTCAAAGCTCATCTCGCCGCGGTCAACTATATCCTTTAGAACCGCTCCAAGCTCGCCGTCAGGATCGTTGTAAACAGGAGCTGACTTAGACAGTCCGGCGGCGCTCAGCAGCGGCTGAGAAAGACTGCCGTTAAACTCTATCCAGCGGTAGTGCCACGGATCCTCGCTGTCGGCGCCATAGTATGCAAGCTGATCAGGACAGATCAGAAACGCCTGCGAGCTTTTTATGGTGCGGGTCGTTCCGTCTGTTCTCAGTCTGCCGCAGCCGCTGTACACATAATGTATTAAATAATTATTCCGTATGCACGGCCCGAACGTGTGCGAGCTGCAGCACGCCTCCTCGCCGTACTGCATGGGAAATATGTCGGTTGGCACGAGCCTCGTATCTGACAGATACATTTTAAACAGTCGCTGCATAGATCAACTCTCCTTGATATTATATATTAGCCGATTGTAAAACTCTAAATTCTTAGGTTTTATGCGGCTTTTTTTACTTTAAATATAATGAAATCCCTCCACT
>CALXSS010000119.1 GCA_944391225.1 uncultured Clostridia bacterium | reverse complement strand
AACATCTACTGTCTCGTTAGCCTTTACAAGCTGCAGTCTGTCCTCGTTTCGGAAAAAGCCAACATGGATAGCATCGCCGTGACCGCGTTTTGTGGAGTATATTCCTGTGCCGTCATGATCGACAGCCATTGAACCGTATATTATCTCGTCAAAGCCGTCATTGTCTATGTCAGCCATCACCATGCTGTGGTTGCCCTGTCCCACATAATCGGGATTTATATTGTCCTGCAGGCTCGCCTTGAATTCCCATTTAACAGATACCTTGCCGTTTTTGTAGTCATATGCCGTTATCTCTGTTTTTCCGACTGTGCCCTCACGGTTCGTATAGTATCCGCGCGACATTATAAGGCTCGGTGTTTTGCCGTCAAGATAGGCTATGCCGCCAAGAAAGCGGTCAACGCGGTTTCCGCCTGTGTCGCCCCAGTCCTCTACATTGCCGCGCTCGGGCAGAAAGTCCGTCGTGGTGAGAGCCTTGCCTGTGCTTCCCTCAAATATGGTCAGGTATTCGGGACCTGTAAGTATATATCCGCGCTCATCTGCCCAGTGCTTATTTGGATCGCCTATTGCGGCGCCTGTTCCGTCAATGGTGCCGTCGGCTGTTCTTATCGCTACCTCCGATCTGCCGTCGCCGTCGAGGTCATAAACTATTACAGGAACATAGTGCTCTCCGGCGCGTATGTTTAGCCCCATATCAATGCGCCACAGTTTTGTGCCGTCCATCTCATACGCATCTATTATCACGGGAGATGTGTAGCCCGGATAGCTGTTGTCCATGGCGTTGTCCGGATACCATACAAGAACTATCTCATAATCCCCATCGCCGTCAAGATCGCCTGTGCCGGCTTTTGTGGCGTAATATTCGGCTGTATCTCCGGCAAGATTTTCGCGCGGCTCAGGCTTTTCTATAGGAATGGAAAGATATTCGGTAAAGGGCTTTACACCCTCGCTCCTGCCGCTCTCTGTTCCGTCTGCCGCAACGGAGGTGACGAAATATGTGTCGTCCTTTGTGCCGTCCTCGTCAACATAGCTGCTGACGCTGAGCGGAGTTTTATTCAGTTTTTTTCCGTTTCTGTAGATATTGTAGCCCGTGTCTGTATCTGAGGCAAGGTTTCTCCAGGATATGAATATCCCGCTGCCCTCAGCATCGCGGGCTATAACTCCGCGCTGCAGCGCCTCCATCTGGCGGCTGTATTTGCCTGTGCCCAGCGGCGCTTTTGCATAAGCTGCCGTCTGCGCAAGCATTATCACAGCGACTGCAAGAGCTGTTTTCTTAAATTTCATATGATCCCTCCCAATATTACCGATAAGGGGGCTGTACCCCCTTAGTTTTGTTCTGCGCTGTTATTCCAAAGCCTGAGGTGTTGTATAAACTGACAAATATATATAATCGTTTGTTTTGGCTTTTTGTCTATAATTGAATTATACAACATATCATTATGAAAGAAAATGTGCAAAAACGTCAAAAAGTACACATATTCTGACTATAAGCCCTACCTAGCTGAGCGGCGTGCTCGGGCGCGACAACAGGCTGATGATAAGCTCTCTGGAGCCGCGCGTGCTGAGATTGAGCGGCGGAGAGTTTGAGGGTCTGAAAGCTATGCTCAGTGAATGCGTCAAGAGCAGCGGACTAAAAAGACTGTCGCTGCTTTTTGGGATCCTTGATGAATGCGAGGCTCTGCTCGGAAAGGAAAGGCTGCCGTCAGAGCTTCCTGTGAGCGCTGTAATAAGATATATAAACGACAATCTGTCAGACGAGCTGAGGGTCAGCAGCATAGCGAAGCGTTTTTATTATAATCCCGACTATCTCTGCCGCGTATTCAAAAAGCATATGAATATATCTATGACCGAATATATAAATCTTCAGCGCGTGAGCGCGGCGCGCGAGATGTTAGACTCGGGCGCGGACATAAAAACAGTGCAGGCGGAGACGGGGTTCAACAGCTACAGTCATTTTTCGCGCACGTTCAAGAAATATATGGACCTTACTCCTAAGCAGTATAAAAGCAAAAAATATTATTTTGACACTGTAAATTAAATATATTACAGTTATTTTGCTGATATATCCTCTGATGTTTGCTAAGAGCTGCAATTTATCGCATTTTGTATGATACGACTATTGAAAATTGAATTTGTTTGTGTTATAATAATCACGACAAACAGATTGAAAGGAAGTATAATTTCATGGGCGGTTTTTTCGGCACAGCGTTAAAGAACGACTGCGTTTTTGATTTATTTTTTGGTACAGACTATCATTCACACCTGGGCACACGCCGCGCGGGTATGGCGGTTTTCAGCGAGGAAAACGGATTTGATAAGGCTATACACAATATAGAGAACGCGCCGTTCAGGACAAAATTCACGACCGAATCGAATACAATGCACGGAACGATGGGCATAGGCTGTATATCAGATTACGAGGCACAGCCGATACTTATCCGTTCACATCATGGCACATTTGCGATAACTACGGTAGGAAAGATAAACAACTCCGAGGAGCTTGTAAAAGGGATAATAAAGGATCACACTCATTTCTTTGAGATGCAGAACGGCGAGATAAACCAGACAGAGCTTGTGGCTGCCATCATAAATCAGAAAGAGAACTTTATTGAGGGTATACGGTATGCTCAGGAGGTCATAGACGGTTCTATGAGTATGCTTATACTGACGCCAAAAGGCATTTATGCCGCAAGGGATAAGTTTGGAAGGACGCCTATATGTATAGGTCAGAAGGACGAGGGCTTCTGCGCGAGCTTTGAAAGCTTTGCATACCTGAACCTGGGCTATACAGATTACAAGGAGCTGGGCGCGGGCGAGGTAGCGGTAATAACGCCTGAAAAGGTGATGACGCTTGTGAGCCCGTCAAAGGATATGAAGATATGCACATTCCTCTGGGTGTATTACGGATACCCGTCATCATCGTATGAGGGAATAAGCGTTGAGAAAATGCGCTACAACTGCGGAAAGCATCTTGCAGCCCGTGACAGAGAGGAACGCGGAGATATAAAGCCTGATCTTGTTGCGGGAGTGCCTGATTCAGGAATTGCCCATGCTGTGGGCTATGCGAACGAGTCGGGTATAACATATTCGCGTCCGTTTGTAAAGTATACGCCGACCTGGCCGCGTTCGTTCATGCCGACGCATCAGAGCAAGCGTAACCTTATAGCAAAGATGAAGCTGATACCGATCCATGATCTTATAAAGGATAAAAAGCTGCTGCTTATCGATGATTCAATAGTCCGCGGCACACAGCTGAGGGAAACGACAGAGTTTCTCTATGACAGCGGCGCCAAGGAGGTCCATATCAGAACAGGCTGCCCGCCGCTGCTTTACGGCTGCAAGTACCTCAACTTCTCGCGCTCAACATCGGAGATGGAGCTTATCACGCGCCGCGTTATAACGGAGCTTGAGGGACGCGAGCCTGACGACGAGCTGCTTGAAAAGTATGCTGATCCGGAAAGTCCGGAGTATAAGAAGATGGTAGACACCATATGTGAAAAGCTGCACTTCACCTCGCTTGCATATCACCGTCTTGACGATATGCTTGATTCTGTAGGCGTAGACCCGTGCAAGCTTTGCACCTACTGCTGGAACGGCAAGGAATAATGAAATAGCAGGGACGGTTCAGTCTGAGCCGTCCCTGTCGCATATTCAGCGAAGATAAAACAACTGGAGGGATACTTATGAAAAAATTGATCGCGGCGCTGCTTACAGCCGCAGTATTGTGCACAGGAGCGCCGGCTCTGGCGCAGGAAATAAAGGGACAGCAAATAGGGAAGCTGTACGCTGTCACAGAAGCTGACGGGCAGTATCTTGCCGACAGCGAGGGAAAAGTTATAGCAGGACCTTTCGCGGAGCTCAGCGATCAGAGCGGCTATGCTTATGCGTATACGTATGGGGACGATAAAATCATGTTTGATCTTGACGGCAGCGTGCTTGCCGAGGTAGACGGCTCGGGCGAGATATTGGCGCCGTGCAACGGCATATACGCCATAATGCCGGATACCACGGATATGTCCTTATGCACTGTGTTTGATGTCTATGACTATGAAACAAAAACGCTGATACATTCCTTTGACGGCGCAATAATGTATTATCTTGAAATGCAGACCGATAAAATGTTTATTGAAAAGGGCGGCAAATACGCGATAGTTGATAAGTACGGTAATTTTTATACTGACTATATCTATGACGGAGTCAAAAAAAGATTTAATCCAAGCTATGATCCGTTTCCGCTCTCATATGCTGTAGTTATACAGAACGGCGAGGAAAAGTATATTGACTGGGAGCTGAACGAGATAGATCTTGATGATTACAACGGAGAGCCGTTCATAACAAACTGCTGGCGCATAAGGTCATCGATTCAGGGCGAGGAATACTATAAGGAATATTATGTGCTTGAAAGCGGCAGCAAGCAGGGCGTATATGATATGGAAACAGGTGAATATATTCTCCCGCTAAGCGCGGAATATACATACAGCGCCATGGATGACAGCTATATAACAGCCGTCAGGGATGAAAAATACGGACTTCTCGATCACAGCGGGAATACAGCCGCCGATTTCATCTACAGCAGCCTTGAAAATAAAGGGGACGGTAAATATTATTATACGCTCACAAATGATGATGATTCTGTATCCGACGGATATATATATCCTGCAAGCGGCGATACGGCGGTGAGTGAGCTTGAGGCGCGGGATCATTTTTATAAGGCAGCCGGAGGCCATAAAAAGGAGGACGTTATCGGAGCGACTATAGTATACGGCGACAGATGCGCCGATCTCGCTCAGGAGGATATAGATATGATAACCGACCGCTTTTGGGATTTCAGCTATGAACGCGTAATAGAGCCTCAGAACGGAGAGGATAAGGGAGAATATATCCTGCTCAGATTCAACGATGGAACAGTATGCGCCATTTATTCTGACTGCGGCATAATTGTTGGCAGTTATGGAAAGCAGTATAACAGCGGCGGAACGCTTAAGCAGAATTATGTGTGGTATAAGCCGTATATAGGCAATGCGAGAAATGGACTGCTTTCAGCATTTGAGGGTATTTCCTCTGCCTACAGGGATAATACAAGGAACATTACTGTAAATGACAGCCCCGGAGCGCCTGAAAAGGATATGCTGAAAACTGACGGCTGCAGCAGCTGGGCATATGCTGAGATAGAGCGCGCGGCGGCAGAAAATCTTATGATACCGGAGCTTGAGGGGAAGTATACTGACGAGATAACAAGGCAGGAATTCTGTGATCTTGCCGTAAGGCTTGCGGCGACGCAGAAAAGACCGGCAAGCGATTCAAGAGTGGGCATAAACGCGGCGAAAAACGATATGCTCAGTGAAAATGAGGAGCTTATGAGCGCGTATAACAGCATAAGCTATAACGACTGCGCCAGCGAAAATGTCAGATTCCTGTCCGCGCTCGGCGTTATCAACGGCACGGGCGATGGGAATTTTGAGCCTGACCGCAGCATAAAGCGCGAGGAGGCGGCGGCGATACTTTACAGGCTGCAAAGCGTGTATAAGACTCCTGCTCAGCCTGATCACAGCACGGCATATTCAGATGATCCTGCCATATCCGACTGGGCAGAGGAGGCGGTATATTCAGTCCGCGAAAGCGGTATAATGACAGGAATGGATGAGAATGAGTTCGCGCCTGCCGGAGCGTACACAGTGGAGCAGGCTGTCGCGACCATGCTCAGATTATATGATGATATAAACAGCTGACACATTTAAATCAGTATCCTGATGAGCGCATAGCTCACGGGATACTGTTTTTTTATAAATATATTGATTTAATTAAAATTATTGAATGCTTAATTCTCATTACTGAAAGACCTTGATGTTGTTGAAAAGCTACAAAATATATTATATAATCAAGACAACAGTTAGTCATAGAACATAAAGATAATGCAGAAAGGGCTACAGCATAGTTATAGACCTGAAAGCGAAATACGACCTTAACGCTGTCGCATTCGCTCCGCGAGAAAATTTCGCATCGCGGGCTGTCGGCGCTGCGTTCTACGGCTCTAACAACGGCTCAGACTGTACGGAGCTTTATAAGGCGGAAAGCGCGCCTGCCGAGGGCGTAATGACGGCGGCAGGGCTGAAACGGCGTCGGCGTATCTGTCGTTCTATGACGGGAACGGAGCGCTTATATCCGTTCTCTATGCAGATACCAAAAACGGTTCGGCAGAGCTGACGGCAGAAAAGCCGGAGAATGCCGCGTCTGCCAAGGCGTTTATCTGGAACAGCGCGAACCAGTCACAGCTAACAGGAGCGGCGGGAATAGAATTATGATCCAATAAATGAATATAAGGGGCTGCAAAATGAACTGCCCCTTGTTTTACTGCTTTTTTGACTTATTTTGCTTGATGAACTCCGAGGGGGATATACCCGAATGCTTTTTGAAAAAGGCTGAGAAGTGCTGTATCGACTTGAACCCGCAGGACATCATAACATACGGTATGTT
>CALXSS010000118.1 GCA_944391225.1 uncultured Clostridia bacterium | reverse complement strand
CCTGCATCCCTCCATTAAAATAGATTTTTAGGTGACTGTATGAGGCTGTTGCAAAACTCAACGAGTTTGCAACAGCCCCTTTTAAATTCATTTTTCTATTATCCCGAATGAATCCATCCTTATATTCGGGAATTGATCCACAGGCAGTGATGCTCCCTGTGAGAACTCAAAATTTCCATCGGCGTATGATGTAAAGCCCGGATCCTCATCGCTCACATAGTTTCCCGATGCGTATACAAGCTCCTCTGCGCCTCTGTAGCCCTCCGGATCCTGAGCGCCGTTATAGCTGCTCAGCGGAATGGCAATGTTTATCACCATGTTGTTTTTAAATTCATTTGTTCTGGACATGTTCGGATGCTCATAAAAGAAATTGTACAGCTCAGGGAATGCCTTTCCGTATACCGGTAGATACCCCTGCATCTGCTCCTTGAGCACCGATACCGCAACGCCGTTTATAACATCTGTATCTGCATACAGTGTTCCGTCTGCCGCCGGCTCGATCACCCTGTATTTCTGAGTATTCGAGTATGCCTCCGTACAGTCCACAAACAAATTTCCTATTATTTTGTTTCTTGTTCCCTCGGCAGTGATAGCTCCGATACCGTTGTTTGCTCCGGTCCCGGATCCTTCATCGCCGATCCTGTAAAACAGATTTCCGTAAATATTAAGTCCGCAGCCCTTGTTGTCGGTGCGTATCGCTCTTACGTTTATCTGATGTTTTCCATTCATAGAACAGTTGCCTATATCATGGAAGTAATTTCCGTGTATCCTGTTTCCTCTTTCCCAGGGGTAACAGGAATTGTTTGCATATACGGCGTCCATATCGCTGAACTCTGTAACAAGGTCATTGAACTCATTGCCGTAAATATCGTTGTTTACGCCGTAAAAAATCATTCCGCTGTGAGGTCCGTCATGCACATGATTTCTTGCGGCTGTCGCTCCCACGCAGCGGTATCCGAAATTTATTCCGGTCTTATAGCTGCGCTCAAGCCTCGCAAAATTATAAATATCATTGCTGCATACCATGATGAAGTTTGGCACCATATTCAAATAATCCCCGCAGTTTGAAAACTGAACTCCATCCTGGCCAACGTCATGTATCCTGCATCCGCGCACCGTAATACGATCCGAAAAATCCAGCCTTATGCCGTTTTCTCCAAAGCTGTGTATATCGCAGTCCTTAAACGATATGCCGCTGTTGTATCTGCCGCTGACCGCGGAACCGCGCCCGCCCATGAAGGTCATGCCCTCAAAGCTTATATTGCTGCAATTATCAAATCTGAGCAGAGAATTAACGCTTTCGTTCTCATCGCTCGGCGTAGGCATTGTCAATGTCAGCACCGCATTTTCAGGCGTATCCTCCGGCGGGTAATAGTAAAGGATCCCGTTATCCCTGTCTATATAGTATTCTCCGGGAGCGTCGAGCTCCTCGGGGATATTCTCGAACCGGTAATACGGATCCGTATAATACTCAACAAGCGCGCCCTCGCGCAGATAGACGCGTTTTTCATCACTGTCGAACCTGCTCACAGGATAATAGTCGAACTCATAATTCGGACCGAGTGTTCCCGAAAGCCACACCTCATCCTGTGCGCTCCACAGTGACGGACGGTCGTAATCAACCGCAAAGCTGCATCCGTTCGCTATTCCTTCTTTTGTTCTTGTTCCGTATTCCTCCGAACCGGCTTGCGGTTTTATAAGACCGGTAAAGCCATCGTTCGGCCAGCCTGCAAGCTTTTGCACGCTTCCGCCAAGACTAAGCTCCGCCTGAGCCTCCTTATTCTCCGAAATAAAGTGACCCCTGCGTGAGATCTCTCCGTAATCGGTAATACCCGCCGCCTTGAGATCATACTGCAAAACCTTTCCTGCTGCCGGCTTGTCTATTATCTTATCGGTAAATGATGGATCAGCCTCGCTCATGTCCGAAAGACATATATCATATCCCGCGTTCAGAACAACTTCCTCATCACCAAAAGAACGTATAACAAGCGGATCATACCAGTTTCCGCTGAAATCCACATTTATGGTTTCTGATATGCTGTACACGCCGCCGCGCATACAGATCTCGTTTATGTCACCGCCGCTTTCCCGCGCAGCCTCAAGCGCGCGGGAAAGCGTTCTGTAAGGAGATATATATGTCCCCTCCGCCGAATCATCTCCGGAGGGTGACACATATATTCTTTGACCGTCCCTTATCAGAAAGGGGCTGTGACATTTGTGAGAGGAGTCATTTCCTGCATGTTGTTCCAGACGAACAAGCGCATTGACGAACCGTCAGGCACATCCTCGCCTATGGCAACATCCATTGTTTCTGTTGTATTTGTGTATTCTCCGACCGTCTTATCTGCTGTAACGCTCTGGATAAGTCTGCCGTCCGGATCATATATAGCTGCGATCATTGTAAAGCTGCATGTTTCCGGCATCTGATTGTCCACATCTACATTTACCTTTACAGTGCCGCCCGGCTCGAATGTTCCGCCGCCTACACTATTGCCTATTGACTTGTACTCATATACACCGCTTGATGTATTCTTTACTGCTACAAGCACATCACTGTCTGTTCCGTCAGAAACTGTTACTATAAACTTATCTCCAGCCGCGAATACGTTTGTCGCAGGCATTGTATTATTGTCACCCTTCGCTGCTGAAACCTCTGTGAGAGGTGATTTATCTTTGCTGAAATCAGCTGTATCGGGTGATGTGTATATTTTTCCGTCACCGCATGTGAACATAAAGTCTGATCCGTTAGTGTCGATACCGTTGAGAACCACACCGCCGGAAACTACAGGTCCCTGAACAACTGAGCTTCCGTTTTTCTGGATGATAGAAGTTCTGAAATTATTGTCTACAAGCGCTATGAACTGATCTGAATTTGCACTGTATACAGAATCTATTATGTTGGCGTTGCCTATATTAGCAAGCTTGACCCACTTGTCTGTTTCCTCTGCTTCCATGCTTTCGTTATTTCTTGTTACTCCGAGATACTGACCTGCAAGGAATACAGCCGGATCGTCACTGTCGCTGACTGCTATGCTTGTAAGAGCATAATTTGCTTCAAGAGTTACATCTGAACCATCCGGAGCTTTTATATCGGAAAGTATTACGTTTGTCATGCTGTCCTTACTAAGCGCTGTATACTTATAGAACTGCTTTGAACCATTTGTCGAATACAATGATGTTCCGCCAACAGCTATCTCAGCGCCCTTTACATAACCAGTATCATTAAATCCCTTAGCAGTCCAGTTATAGCCATCTGTTGATGTATAGAGCACGCCGATATTATCAGCATTGTATGCCGCTATAATGAACATGCCCTGGCTTTCCCACCACACTGCTCCGTTTCTGAGATTCGAGAATGTATGTCTTGCATCAGCGGTGTACGGTGTCCATGTTGCACAGCCGTCATTCGATGTAAATATCTTGCTTGCCGATGTCGCTGTATCTGTGCCGTATACTACATATGTATCAAGTGACGGACTGTAAGCTCCGCCGATAAGCTTAACGCCTGTAAACGGATTTTCCTGCGCCTCACCTGTTACATACGGATCGCTGATCGCGAAGTGCTCGTCAACATACTCATCTATGGGGTTATATTTTGACATATTTCCCTTATAGACCTTTGTATTGCTCAAAGCTACAAAACTGTTGTCTGCTGAAAGCTCAATTTTTCTGATAGGCTCATCAGCCGGAGTTCCCGCCGCGGGGATCTCTGTCCAGGCTGTGTTTGATGTCAGCTCTGTATTTTCAGTATAATACATTGTGCCGTCTGCAAATCCCGTCACTATATAATTATCGTTTGCTGCAACCGCTGTCACCTGTGTTCCCTCTTTTACAGTGAGTTTAGAATAAGTGGTTGAGTTCTTTGCAACAAACAAAGTTTCAGAAGCGTCGATTGACAGGAACTGATCTGCGCCGGAAGCATATACCATATCCTTTGGATTAGGTATTGCCGCAGCCGACTCAATTTTACTTACAGTAGAACCTGCTATATTATCAATGTCTATCACAACATCGCAAAGCTTATTCTGATTCTGTATAAGAACAGTTATATTTCCGTCAGCGTCAGCAGGCTTTGCAGCAGCTGCCCATGGATAGCTTGTACCCATTGTATTAATTTTGTTTTCTGTAATCTTATTATTTTCTGTGTCATTAGTCGGAATAAGGCAATTTGTTCCGTTTATTATCAGCTGATCGCCTGATACTGTGATCGTACCATTTGATTCATAATGAAGATTCGGATTGCTTGCCCATGTAGTTCCGTCTGAAGAAGTAAGTGTTGCTCCTGCGCAATGCGCAACAAACAGTCCTTTATCCTCCCAATACAGAAGCTGCTGCTGTGACTGATTATTTGAAGATATGATCGCATTGGCTATATCTCTCGTATCAGACCACGTCATACCTCCGTCAACAGAAGTGTAGAGCTTGGCAGCTGTCCACGATGTATTTTCCTTTACCATCGCAACATATGTATCACCGTGATGAGCAATGTCTACAAACTGGTAATTTTCCGGCATTTCAAATCCGCCTGCTGCCGATACCGGAACTGCGCCCAGTCCCCCCAGGGCTGCCGCTGCCGACACTATTACTGAAATAACTTTTTGTTTTTTCATTTTGGTTTTTCCTTTCTCTTTTTATTTTCATATATGCGCGGGCATACTTGGCATAGCCCGCGGATATGACTTTTTAACCTTTTACCGCGCCTACGGTAAGTCCCTTTGCAAAATACTTCTGGAAGAACGGGAATACTATAAGCATAGGTCCTGCCGCTACCATACACATAGCAAATCTCATCGTTTCAGACGGCAGCTGCGAGGTATCCATATCTATTCCTGCTACAGGTGAGCTTTCCGCCATATTCTGAATGAATTCCACCTCGCGCAGTATCTTCTGCAAAAGGTACTGCAATGAATACAGGTCGCTCGACTTTATATAGAGCAGGGCTGTGTTCCAGTCGTTCCATCTTGAAAGCAAAGTCAGCAGCGCGATAGTAGCTATAACCGGCTTTGACAGCGGCAGCATTATTTTAAAGAATGTCTGCATCTCGCTTGCGCCGTCTATCTTCGCCGCATCGGTAAGCTCTACTGGGAGTCCCTGGAAGAATGTTCTTATTACGACTACGTTGAATGCGTTTACAAGATACGGCAGAATGTATACCCATATCGTATCACCAAGATGGAGATAACGTGTTATCCATATATATGTAGGAACAAGTCCGCCCGAGAAAAGCATTGTGAAAAATATGAAAAACATTATCGGCTTTTTATATTTATAATTCGGTCTCGAAAGCGGGTATGCCAGCAGCGACATAACAACGACCGCCAGCACTGTTGATACGAACGAGAATATTATCGTTACCTTGTATGAGTCTATAAGCTGCTGTGGATTTCTGAACACATATTTATAAGCTTCAAGTGAGAACTCAGACGGTATAAGTTTGTAGCCCTGATCCAGAAGCGTTTGTTCATCCGTAAACGATGCTGAGATGATGAGCACAAATGGTATTATGAACATCAGAGAGCAGATACAGAAGAAAATGTTTATCACCACTCCCGGGACTTTATTAACTCTTTTTGACATCTTCCTTTTCTCCTCCTTAGAACAATGAATTCTCCGGAGCGACCTTCTTAACTATAAGGTTCGTTCCGACTACCATTACAAATCCGATGACCGACTGGAACAGACCGACCGCTGTTGTTATTCCAATATCATCTCCGGTACGCAGTCCGCGGTAAAGATATGTATCGATAATATCTGTTGTCGGATACAGCAGACCAACATCTCTCGGAATATTGTAGAACAGACCGAAGTCGCCGCGGATAATGTTTCCCACATCAAGTATTGTAAGGATCGTCATCAGCGGTATGAGCGACGGGAGTGTTATATATATAATCTGCTTGAAACGGTTAGCGCCATCGATCTGCGCTGCCTCGAACAGCTCCTCGTCTATCGCCATAAGCGCCGCATAGTACATTACCATTTTAAGTCCGATGTTTTTCCACAGATTTACTATAGGAAGTATTATCGGCCAGTATTTCGGCTCGGAATACCACTGCACTCCGTCTCCGCCGAAAAATCTGATTATCTGATTTAAAACACCCATGTTAGGCTCAAGAAGCATATATGTTATATATCCCACTATTACCCAAGAGAGGAAATGCGGCAGTATCATGCTTGTCTGATAAAATTTCAGCGCGATCTTTCTTTTTACTTCATAAAGAAGGATAGCTATAAATACTGCCGCAATAAGAGTGGTAACAATAAACAGCATGCCGTAGCCTACAGTGTTTCTGAATATCCTCCACGCGTCCTGAGATTGAAAGAAGAATTTGAAGTTTTCAAACCCGTTCCACGCGCTTCCGAATATTCCTAAATTGTTTCTGTAATCCTTAAACGCTATTATTATACCGACCATTGGTATATACGAAAATACGATCAGCAGTATAAGTCCCGGGATAAGCATCACTGAAAGCTCCGCATTATCCTTAAACTCCTTCCACCTGCTTTTTTTCCTG
>CALXSS010000117.1 GCA_944391225.1 uncultured Clostridia bacterium | reverse complement strand
CGTCAATACTGAATGTTTTATAAAACTCCGGACAGACCTCGTCCGCCGCTGTTGTGATCGCAAATGCTCCGTTTAACATGATCCACCTCCGAAATATTTTTTATCATTTGGGGCTGTTGCAAACTCGTTGAGTTTCACAATTGCCTGATTTTTTATGATTATACATAATACATCGTGAAAAGTCCATGCACAGAAGTAAGAAAATATATAAAAAGGAACTGCTGTTTTTATTGCGCGCGATACTAATACATGATATGATAGATACGTCAGAATAAAAATATTTTCAAAAATCGAAAAAGAACAGCATTTTTATGAAACCGTTTCGTGAAAAAAGCGGTATATACAGGTGTAAGACAAAAGCATCAGACACGAGGTGGTAGCATGACAGACGAAAAAAAATTGATGGAGGGCATAAAGCGCCGGCACCGCGGCGCGCTCGAAAGAGCGATAGACATATACACCCCGTATATAAGCGCGGTAATATACAACATGTGCGGCACGGCGCTGCCGCGTGAGGATATTGAGGAGATAGTCTCAGATACCTTTGTATCTCTCTGGCGCAGCGCGCAAAGGCTTGAGCCTGACAGGGGGAATCTGCGCTCATATCTCGGAGCAATAGCGCGAAATCTCACAAAGGACAGATTGAGCCTGATCACGCAGGGATCGGAGTTGAGCGAAACGATCCCGTCAGATGAGATCGATCCGTCCGAGGCTGTAGGTCTTAACGAGCGGCGCGCGGAGCTTATCCGCGCCGTTACGGAGCTTGGCGAACCGGACAGCGAAATATTTATAAGATACTATTTTTACGGCGAAAGAATACCACGCATTTCAAAGGCTGTGGGAGTGTGCGCGAATACCGTAAAAACCAAGCTTGCAAGAGGCAGGAAAAAGCTCAGGGATATTCTTGAAAGGAAGTGGCATGATGAATAACCGTTCGGATATGAATGAAATATTTTCGGGTTTCAAAATAGACACGCGCCGAATAAAATCACGCACTAATATGATCATAAACAGCGAACCGGAGGAAAGGAAAAGATTTATGCTGAGAAAAACCGCAAGAACGATTATCATCGCCGCGGTAATAGCGGCAGTATGTATCTCAGCGGCGTTTGCGGCTGATGGTATAATATCGTATTTCAGCAGCAGCGAGGCAAAGAGAATAGGCGACATTGAAACTCTGACTGAATACAGCGAGGAGATAGGCGCGGAGGTAACGCGGGGAGATAAAAAGCTTGTGCTTGACAATATCGCCGCCGATGACAGCTATATATATGTATTTTTCACCCTTACCGCTCCGCCCGACCATGCTTTTGACGTCATATGCGGAATTGACGGCGAGCGCGCAGGGAATGTAACCAGCTGGGACAGCTACATGATAGACGAGACCACAGGGCGCGGCGCGGTAAAGATAAGCGCGGCAAATATGGATATACCTGATGAGTTTACCTTTGAGATATTCTGCGTGGAAAAGGACAGCGAAAAGGACTATTACAGCGACAAAATTTCTCTGACTGAAGATGATAAAGAGAACCTGCTCTACATCTCGGTAAAGGCACACAAGGCGGACATAATGACTGATACTCTTACAAAGACGGTAAACGCCTATATACCATCTCTTAACAGCACAGTTGAAAAGGTCATAATATCTCCGTTCGGCTCACAGCTTGTTATTAAGCAGCATGAAATAAACAGGCGGCGTCTTTCGGATCACTTTGCTCTCGCAGACGAAAACGGTGAATTTTTATACCCCGTATCCGAACAGCGTATATACGACGAGGGAGACACGGAGGAGATAAGAACGATACCATTTTCATCAGGCGGAAATATTCCAAAAAGCCTGACTGTCATACCGTATAAGGAAAAATCGCAGGACGAGATCATATATACAGGCGCGGATCACAAAAAAGCAGACATTTTCCCTGTAGAGCTGTCAATAAGCGGCCGCGGAAAGCTGATAGTCACAGATATGCGGTATCTTGGATCAAAGATAGAGATAGACTATTACATAGAGGGCAGCAGCTATGGCTTATACGGAGTATACCCCGCAGACAGCAGCGGAATATACAGGATCGCGGCTGATGACGGCATATGGAGCATTTCAAGCACAGAGGTCCATGAAGATAGCGGCAGCTATACGGAGGTATACGAGTTTGTGACAGGTGAGGCAGATCAAAACGGAAATGTAGAGTCTGCCGGAGAGGCGCGCAGCGCTGACATACTCAAAGCCATGTATCCATGCGTTAAAATATCGTATGAGCTGACCGCCCCGCCGCTCGACTATGATAATGCCGTAACAATAGATCTGGCACAGTGATATGCCGGGGTTATCCTGACTTCTCACTCAAAAAATCACTCGATCGCTCTTGACAAACTACAAATTGTCGTGTATAATATAGATAACAACAATTTGTAGTCCAAAGGAGGTAGTGAGCATGCAGAAGAAAACGATCACAGAATCCGAATATGAGCTTATGAAGATACTGTGGAACGAGGATAAGCCGGCAGGCTTGGCGGAGATAATGAAGAATCTGCCTGAAAACAAGTGGACGCGGAACACGGCGGCAACTCTGCTGCTGCGTCTCTGCGAAAAGGGCTTTGCCGGGTACGAAAAGCGCGGCAAGCTCAACTATTATTACGCGGCAGTCAAAAAGGAGGATTACGGCAGGCGAGAAACAAAAACGCTGCTGCAAAAGCTGTATAACGGCTCTATAAAAAACCTTGTCGCTGCGCTTTACGAAAAGGACGAGATAGAAAAAGACGAGCTTGACGAGCTCAGAAAGCTGCTAAATGAGGATAAATAGGCTATGTGGGAGATATTTAAAACGGTATTGTATCTGAGCGTGACGGGCAGCTGTCTGACCGGTGTGCTTGCGGCTTTAAAGCCGATAACATCAAGGCATATCCCGGCGGGCTGGCTGTACCGCATATGGCTTGCGGCGGCTGTAAGTATGCTTGTGCCGCTGTGGAAGCTTGTTCCCGAACAGGGCGCGGCAAGTATTTCACGTCAGCTCACAGAGCGGCGCGCGGCAATGACTGTCGTTCCGGTCATCAGCGCGTCTGAGGCTTCAAGCATCACATACAGTTCCGCATCGTTTTCGCCGTCAGCGCAGGGCGGATGGGATATATATGAGCTTATCCCCTATATATGGCTCTTTGGAGCAGCTGTATTTCTTACAGCAGCAGCGGTAAGCTATGCGGTGTTCCTATCAAGAAAACGGCGCGGCAGCATAGAGCTTGAGAACTGCTCCGCGCTCGATGAGATAAAATTCGAGCTGAATATTAATCGGCGCATACGGGTAAGACTTTCGCGGAGCAGCGACTCCCCCATGCTTGTGGGCGCGTTTTTCCCGGTCATATATGTGCCGTCGGGTATGATAGATGAAAACGCGCTGAGAATGATATTCCGCCACGAGCTGACGCATTACCGGCGCGGCGATCTGTTATATAAATGGCTGACGCTCATTGTAAACGCTGTGCACTGGTTCAATCCGTTTGCGTATATCCTCAGCTATAATGTGAATCAGTCATGTGAAACAGCCTGCGATATGTCGGTAATAAAGAGCATGAATGAGAGCGAACGGCGGCTGTATATGAAAACTATACTTGACACAATCGAAAACAGCAATTGATCCGCAATTACGGAGGTGATAGGTATGTTTAAGAATTTTTACACAACAGAGATGAGCAAAAAGGGAAAGACACTGCAGGCGCGGTTCATGAAAATGCGGGGCAGCAAGGGCTCGCGCATAGCAGGAACAGCGGCTGCTGTGGCGGCGGCGTGCGCGCTTATACTGGCAGTGGTATTTTTCGCCGTGATAGACAGTGATAGAACGGATCTTGGTTTCAGCGCGGAGCAGCTCGAGGCTAAGAGCGCGGAGAGGATAGGCGCGGTAATGGCGGATATAGCGTATGCGGACGGAGAAAGAGCGGTATTCTATTATATTGACGGAATATATGTGTATGATCTTAACAGCGGCAGGATCATCCGCAGCTTTGATCTGAACAGGCTTAACTGCACAGTGTTCCAGCAGGGCGACAGCACGCTTGAAATAACGGTCAGCGCGGACGGAAAAACAGCTCTCATAGTTAACAGCGGCGCGCCCGACGCGATAGAGGGGTTAAAAAACTACCGTCTTGACCTTGAAAACGGCACAGCGCATGAAACAGACGATACAGAGCTTGAAAACCGTTTTGAAGGTGTTACAGACGGACTGACAGCCGCTTTTTCAGATAACGGCTGGTACAGCTACAGGAGCGTGATAAGCGGCGGCGAGCATTATTTCATGAGAATTTATCCGTCAGACGGAACAACGCTCCGATATATAACGCTTGTGCGCCAGAGCGACAACGGATCGCAGGAATACTATGTATTCGACAACGGCGAAAAGCCGCTCTCCCGTGAAGATCAGGTGCGCGCAGCTCTCCCCGAGGGCGCAGAGATAACAAGCTACGCCGACACAGTATGGAGCTTATCTATAGCCGACGCAGACTCTTACCCTGATTTTGAAGAGGTTTCGGGCGGAATATCTCTGAGCGGCTGGTTCGAGCAGCTGGGAACGAGCTTTGATATATTTTCGGGAAAAACAATGGACACACAGACTTACAATGTTTCGCTTGGCGGCGAAACGAGTCAGCCGTATCTGTTCATATTCAGCGGTGATAATCTTGTTTGCAGCAAGGAGCTTGACAGCTATAACGGATTGATGGAAACGCTCAGTCTTTTATCATATCTTGACAACCCATATCAGAGCGCGCTGTTTTCCCGGACAAAAGCGCGTATCAACAGCGTTATGACAGAGGTTTTCCACTCCTATTACGTTACAAACAGCATCAATATGAGCGGTTGGACAGAAACAGAGGGCGAGGCATTTTTCACAATGCCCAACTCGTATGGAACTGACTCTGATATTATAGAGCTGTGGTTCAGGGCATCGTACACAGACGGTGTTTTCCGCCTTGAATACAGAACAGACGATGAACAGGAGTGGATAGAATTCACGGCGGAGAACCTGAGAGCGGGACTATGAAAGGCAGGCGTTCAGCATGAAAAAAGCGGCTTATATCATTTTTGCGGCGGCTCTTATATTTTCTCATTTCACAGTCGGGATAACCTGCTATTCATACGCCCATATGCTGTGCGCCATCGCCCACGGCGGCGCGAGCGCTCCGGCATATATCGTATTTTATTTGACGCTTATCCCATTCGGTATGTTGTCTTTGATACTTGCTATTATCGGTATCATACTTTATAAAAAGAGCCGTAAAAGCACATGATCATTTCATACTTATATTTTATTAAGAGTGTCTGCTGCAAAGCTCGATCAGTTTTGCAGCAGACACTTTCATTTCAGAAAATCACATGATCTAACAGATTCAGAACTTTTTTCCCTTTCCGCACAGCATACCTTATCGTATTTCGCGTCCCTCCGGCGCAGCCGTTATATACGGCTATCAGCCTTGAGGAATTATCGACCATATATTCATTTCTCAATTGAAAGCAATTCCGGCTGTAATGCTGTGATACCATTATTACCTTGTCCGCCTCTGATACTATCCGCCTGTAGTGTTGCTGTTCCTCAGCGGTCCTCCTCCTCTCAAAGCCGGGCATGGGCAGTGCGCATATAAGCTCTATATTCTTATACAGTCTTTTCATCTCAAGCACAATATCCGCAGCCCATATATCCACACCTCTCGCCATTCCTGTGATGAATACCGTATACCCATCATCAACAGCCTCTGCGACCGCGTTTTTCAGCATCTCCCTGATCCTGTCCTCATCGATCCCCAGCTTTTCCGGTCTGTGCCCCGAAAAGCAAACGCTATAATTCTTTTTATCGTTCATTTCTGCCTCCTTACAAACAAAATAATCACAAATACAATCTATTTATATGTATTATATCATAATTAAGCCACAAATGCAAACAATATTTATGTATATGAGAAACTTTTGTTAGTCGAACAGATACCATACTTTAAGTATAATATTACTGAGGTGAGGTTTGCAATGAAAAACGAAAACTTTGACACATGGCTTTCGATCGGCTTGAATATCCTGCATTACCGCAAGGAGCAGGCTCTGACGCAGGAACAGCTGGCAGAAAAATGCGGTATCAGCAGAACGTATATGCAGAAGATAGAGACCGCCGCCTGCTCCTGCACTCTTGATACCTTGATAGACATATCCAGGGCATTAGGCATACCGCTGAAAAAGCTGTTTGAATTCAGGGACTGAAAACATGAACGGATATAATAAAACTAATGCTGAGATCGGCGCAAGGATACGGAAAAATATAAATGAATAATAAAAACATGACTGCCGCAGTCTTATTGATCCTGCAGCAGTCATGTTTTTTTATGTATTATAAATTATACATATTGACTTACAGCTGTTTGATGTGGTAAAATATATATAAAATATTCAGCTGTCGAAAGCATAGCAAAACCAAAGCCTTATTACCCAGCGAAACGGATATGCTTTTGGCTGCAAAGCAGGTAGTGTAAAGTAGAAAATGAAAACCGATAGAGCATAGAAA
>CALXSS010000116.1 GCA_944391225.1 uncultured Clostridia bacterium | reverse complement strand
ACTGCCGTTAAATGCGGCAGTAGAGCTGTCGTATTTAGGTTCAAAATCACAGTCTGAAGTTGTAAAATCCATTGAGCGGAATGAGATAACGCCGTCAATAGAACAAGCGTCTAAAATACGCAGGTATGCAGAAGACGGGCTGTTAAGCTCAAAGCTTATTGACAAGATAATCCGTGAACAAAAGCCGGAGAAAATAAAGATCACGATTAAGGAGGATAAGCTCAGAAAGTATTTTCCGGAGGATTTTACACCTAAGCAGATAGAGGATACTATCATAGGATTGATAGAAAACTGGGCAAAATCAAGAAAAAGACAAGAAAAAGAGAGATAGGAGATTCAATGCTTGAGATAATAATATCATTTGGAGTGGGAGCTTTGTTTGGAGTAGGAATGACCTGCTGTCTGGTAATGGCAGGGAGAACCGACAGAGAAATGGAACAGATGGAGCTTGATATGCTTAAAAGCAAAAATATTGAAGATGAAGCCGATATTTCTTAACAAAAAGAAGTGACGGCTTTTTTGATGGAGGTAAGTATGGCAAAAGAAATAAACGCGGGATATGAAATAGTAAAACGCAGCAGAACGGCTGACGGCTATATAGTTCTGGGGTATAATCCTAATGCTCCGGATCCATATGTGACATGGAAGTATAGAAATGACTATGGATATTATCATGGTCATTACTTTGCAAATGAAGACAGAGCAGTGAGAGATTTTAAAAAGCGAGTAAGGGAGGAAAAAACATATGCGAGGTGATAATGAGTGGCATTAAACAGAAGTCCTGATGTAATGTATAATGCAAGTGGTTATCTTGACAAGACAGCGAGGGATGCTATATGCAAAGCAGACAGAGACCTACTAAGGCTGCGCCGCTTGCAGCTGATAAACAGACTTAACAGTGTGGCAAAGGAACAGGGATTCCGCATTTGCGGAGACTTTTATTTGATAGAGATAGAGGAGAAAAATGATGTATAAGGACTGTTTTGCACTGGCGGAAGTCCAATGCGGTGTATTAAAGAAAATGATGTGCAAAGAAGGTGTCTGTCCGTTCTACAAGTCAAAGAAAAGATTCAAAGAAGAACAGCAGATGTATCCGCACCAAAACGATACTCAAAAACGAAAGGGCGATAAGAGATGATAACTGCGAGAATAGAGTTTTTGCAAAACAGGTTTACAGCCGATTTGTCACAGCCGCCTGTCAGGCTGAATGAAAAGCTGCAGAACAACGGAGTTCTGACTCCGCAGAGTATGATAATGCTGGACAATTCCAGAACATTAAAAATACATCTATATCCTGATAATTATATGGGTGAGCGTATTTTAGAATTAGTGGACAGAAAGTCAGATTCACTTGGCGCGGTGAACAGGCTGTGTCATATGGTAAACTGTATGAACATCAGGGATAGGAATAGATTTTTTAAAAATATTGATGAGGGCAAGTATTACACTTTATCAGAAGCGCAGCATGATATATCAAAGGTAAGAGAACACAGAAAAAGAAAAATTGAAAAAGGAGCAGAGCTATGAGAGCAGCAGTAATAATAGATTTCGGCAATGATCTGTATAATCACATGATAGGCGAGCTAAAAAACTATGCTGATGTGATGAAAGACAAGGACAGCGGAAAGACAGCAGAAAAGCTGATAAGCATAATTGAAAAATATGTTCAGCTTGGTACAGATGAGGACGGAACAGAATTTGCTGTTATGAGGTTTTTTCCGAGTGATGCGAGTGATCTGATAAGTGTATTGGCAATAGTCGCGTCAACCGCTATAGACATTCCGGAGGATCATTATGGGAGGCTTAAGAAGCAGAGAGAAAAAACTGAGTGACAGAGGCGCAGAGAATAAATGGAGGTGAATGGCTTGGCAAAAATCCAGACGATTTTCAATCTGCTGCAAGACACACAGAAGTCTTTATCAGATACAGATAAATGGATGTCATTTCTGAGAACAGCAGCATGGCAGTATAAATATCCGTTTGAAGATCAGGTTTTAATATATGCACAGCGGCCTGATGCGACAGCGTGCGCAGATATAGACGTATGGAATAAGCGTATGCACAGATGGATAAACAAAGGCTCAAAGGGTATAGCGCTGCTGCATGAAAATGGTAATCAATACAGGATTGAATATGTATTTGATGTTGCAGATACGAACAGCAGATTTAATAGAGATATACAGCTGTGGCAGTATGATGAAAAATATGATAGTGCGATTATGGAAACACTTGCGAATACATCAGGTGATATTGATACAGGCAGCGGCATATACCAGGCAGTATATGATTCTGTACATAATGCGGTGGAGGATAATACATCAGACTATCTGCATGAACTGAGCTTTGTGAAGAATAACAGTCTGCTCCGCGGACTGGATAACACAAACCTGGAATATAGATTCCGGCAGATAGTTGAAGCCTCTGTCAGATATGCGGTTATGTGCCGTATGGCTGTTAGAGCAGATGATACTATTGAGCGTGAGGACTTTGAATATATACGTGATTTCAATACACCTGAAACGATAAGCATACTTGGAAATGCGGTAAGCTCAATATCAGAGCAGACACTAAGGAATATATCTGAAACTATAAGAGCTGAACAAAGACGTGAAAAATTTGACGAGCGCACAAGAGCTGTATATAATAGAGATATAAATAAAGAAGAAAGGACGGATAACTATGGCAGAGATAACATTCAGAACGATAGGAGATTATCAGATACCGGAACTGACAGTTCCGCAGGAGGAATACACGATAGGCAAGTACGGAATGATGAGAAGAACATATCTCAGGGAACACCGCAGGAGCCTGTATTCGATAATGCTGATGAACGGAACGCTCCTGAGCCATCTCAAGGAGATAGATACGACAGCATCGGAACAGGTGCAGAGGATAGTGTCACAGATGGCAAAAGCAGAGGGCGTAACGGAGAGCATGAAGGAGAAGGATCCGTTACGATGGACGGGCTTAATGAACAGCTTTCTTCATTCAGCGGAGGAGACAGTTCTCCGAGAACTGGTGTACAGCTAAGTCTTTGGGATATACCACTTCCAAGTGAAGAAGAACAAAAGAATATGATAGAAGAAGCAGAGCAGAAAAGAGGCTCTGCTTTTTCTGTTTCTCAGCAGATAATTGATGAGGTATTGACTACAGGCGGAAATGATACAGACAGCATATTAAAGATATGTCTGCAGTACAGTAAAAACAAGTCTGCAGAGGATAATACAGAATTTCTAAAAAACGAGTATGGCAAAGGCGGCAAGGGCTTTATCTTTGACGGTAAAAAAGTTTCGGTTTGGTGGAACAATGACGGGATGCGAATATCGTATGGCGATAGAGTAAATGACAGAGGACAGCTCATTACATGGGAAGATACAAGCCGTCGTATAGGCGAGCTTCTTGAACTGAGCAGATTTGCACCACAGGAAACACTTGATAAAATACAAGATTTTGAACTCAAAACAGCCGCAAGATATTTTTATGAAATGTACCGTGATGCAAACCATGACGAGTATCCGGAGTTAAAAGAGCAGTTTAATCTTGAGTGGTTTGAAGGCTCATATCAGGATACGATTGATAGAGTAAGTGAATTGTTTAGAAAACCTGAAAATATAGAGTCTGCAATAGACACAGCCGGGCTGATGAATACAATGTACGCGGAAAATAGAGGTATAATGCGGTGGCGTATTTATTCGCCTGATAAGGTTCTGAATGTTCTCAATGATTTAAAGCTTGAGCATAGAACATTTACAGCCGATAAATTTCAGTCCTCATCTGCACAGCGGTTCATAACAGAAGATGAGATAGATAATTTATTTACACGAGGCAGCGGATATGACAGAGGAAAGATAAGAATATACCTGTATTTTCAAGAGATTCAAGATCCGCAGGAGAGAATAAAATTTCTTAAGCAGGAATACGGTACAGGCGGCTATGGCGGCGGGATATTCAGCGAGAGCCACGACGCAAAAGGAATAGTATTCAGCCGCAGTGATATATTGTCTCCGCTTGCCAAGGTGAATGTTTCATGGAATCAGGCTGAATGGCGCATTGACAGCCTCATAAAATCAGGAAAATATCTGACAGAGCGTGAGATAAATGAGGATATTCCAAAGTATCAGAGCGTGCAGGAACAGCAGAGAATACGTAATGAAAAGTATGATTATCTTCGTAATATGGACAGCTTGTCATCTGATGAAAAAATAGAAACGCTCCCAAGACGTATTTCATATTTTACGGATATAATGGACGAATATGAAAAAGGTTTCTTTACTCAATATGGAGTGGATAAAGTTTTAAGCGCATCAGAGCTTGAAACAGGGGAATTGATAAAAGACAATATATTCAGAAATCAATTGGCTGACTGTATGCAGAAGATAAGCGGTGAAGCAGCAAGCGCCATTGGCCGCAATTGCGGACATAGCTTTTCAGAGGAACTGCGCAATCTTAAAATCATAAATCTTCACAGAGCAGGTGACTTTTACGAGATTTACGGGAATGAAGCAGAGAAAGCATCAGAGCTTTTGGATATAGCTCTTACTAAAAAACTGATTAATGGAGTAAATGTTCTCATGACAGGTGTACCGGTATTTTCAGCCGAACATTATTCAAGGATGCTTGAGGAAAACGGGTATATTGTAAACTTTCATCAAAAAGAATATGACTTAGGCTTTGGTAAACTTGGCAATGGCATCACTGTATGGAACAAGATTGAAGAAGAAAACAACGATTACAAGACAGTTGCGCATATATCCGATGATGGTGAGGTCAAATACTATGAGGATATGCCTGATGATGTAAAACAACAAATAGAGGAGCAGGCGGCGTTTGAAAAAGATAGCAATGAGGAAGAAACCAGTCAAAATTTAAAATCTGAAGATAAGAATAGCATTATCGGAAAAGAACTTACTATTGACGATAGAAAGTTTGTTGTTGAAAATGTTGATGGTATAAGCGGCGATGTTACATTAAGGGATATTACTTTTGAAAATGGTGTTGGCTTCCCGATAAACAGAATTGAAAAGCTTGAATTTGTGGAAAGATTACTGAAAGAGCAGGAACAACCGAAAACTGATTTAACACCAAAAATAGAAAGAAGCCACCCACAATTAAACGCAGTAATATATCCGGAAATTCCAATATCAGAACGTCATAATTTCCATATTACCGATGATAATCTTGGTCATGGCACATCGACCGAAAAGTACAGAGCAAATGTTGAAGCTATACGCATGCTGAAAAAGCTTGAAAATGAACAGCGTCTTGCAACACCGGACGAGCAGGAAATACTGTCACGATATGTTGGCTGGGGAGGACTAGCAGACTGTTTTGATGAGAAAAGCTCACACTATGCAGAGCTTAAATTGATGCTAACAGATGAAGAATACAGTGCCGCAAGAGAAAGCACTCTAACCGCATTCTATACACCGCCTGTTGTTATACGCTCAATGTATAAAGCTCTTGAAAATATGGGATTAAAACAGGGGAATATTCTTGATCCGTCAATGGGTATTGGTAATTTTGAAGGTATGATTCCGGACAGCATGGACGGCTGTAAAGTATATGGAATAGAGCTGGACAGCATCAGCGGGCGAATAGCACAGCAATTGTATCAGAAAAACAATATTGAGATAAAAGGATATGAAAACACTTCACTTCCGGACAGCTTCTTTGATGCCGCTGTCGGTAATGTACCTTTCGGAGACTTTAAAGTGCTTGATAAGAGATATGATAAGAATAATTTTCTAATCCATGATTTTTTCTTTGCCAAAACACTTGATAAAGTCCGTCCGGGCGGAGTTATTGCATTTGTCACATCAAGCGGTACAATGGATAAGAAAAACTCAAATGTGAGAAAGTATATAGCACAGCGTGCTGATCTCATCGGTGCAATACGACTGCCGAACAATACTTTTAAAGCAAATGCCGGAACAGAAGTAACATCGGATATTTTGTTTTTACAGAAGCGTGACCGTATGACTGATATTATGCCTGAATGGGTATATATTGGAACAGATAAAGATGGATACAGCATAAACCAGTATTTTATTGATAATCCGGATATGATACTCGGTGAAATGACAGAAGAAAGCGGACCGTTCGGTAAGCAGCTTACCTGTAAAGCCTATGAAAACGTGGACCTTGAAGAACAGCTTGACAGAGCTATACAGAATATTCATGCGCAAATTACAGAATATGAAATAGAAGATATTTCAAATGACGAGGAAACATCTATTCCGGCAGATCCTAATGTTAAAAACTTCTCATATACCATTGTTGATAGTAACATTTATTTCAGAGAAAACAGTCGAATGAACAAAGTCGATGTTTCGCTGACAGCACAGAATCGTATCAAAGGAATGATAGAGATACGCGACTGTGTAAAGCAGCTTATGGAATATCAGACAGAGGATTATCCGGAAGAGGACATAAAGGCACAGCAGGAAAAGCTAAATAAACTATATGACAGTTATACAGCTAAATATGGTCTTATCAACTCTCGCGGCAATAATATGGCATTCTCTAATGACAGCAGCTATTTTCTGCTTTGCTCACTTGAGATATTGAACGATAACGGAGAGCTTGAACGAAAAGCCGATATGTTCACTAAGCG
>CALXSS010000115.1 GCA_944391225.1 uncultured Clostridia bacterium | reverse complement strand
ACATAAAATGATTATAATGTACATTTCAAAATGTTATCGTTTTTGTAATTTTTCTGTAATCTGAAGAAATTGCCGTGAAATTATAGTATTTTGGCTTGACATAGCGGTCTTAATGTGATAGAATAATTTTGCAGTTTTACTGCGTAAATATAAGACACAAGCGTGTATAGCCGTGGTTTTATGAAAAAAACAGGCATATTATGCAGAAAAATGTATAATACATGCTGTGTCAAAGGAATGAGGGATTATATTATGAAAAGATTTATTGCTGCAGCAGCTGCTGCTGTAATGCTGATCTCCGCTGCAGGCTGCGGCGAAACAAACACAAATGAAAACGACGCAACAAATACAAGCAACGTGGCTGCTGAGTCGGATCTTGCGTACATCCGTGACAACGGTGTAATGAAGATAGGTTATACTATCATGGCTCCGCTCAACTATACAGACGATTCAAACGAGCTTGTTGGCTTTGAAACAGAATTTGCAACAGCCGTATGCGAGAAGCTGGGCGTTCAGCCGGAATTCCAGCTTATCGACTGGAACTCAAAGGAAATGGAGCTTCAGGCAAAGAGCATAGACTGTATCTGGAACGGTCTTACTATCACACCGGAAAGACAGGAGTCAATGTCAATAACAGATCCGTATATGGAAAACAGACAGGTTCTTATAGTAAAGAGCGAGAATGTTGATACATATACAGCAAGCGTTGACGGCGCTAATGTAGTAGCAGAGGCTGGCTCGGCAGGCGATGAGCTGGCACAGGAGGACGAGTTCTTTGCAAACGCATCATATACAGCCGTACAGTCACAGGCAACAGCGCTTATGGATGTAGCGTCAGGCACAGCTGATGTTGCTATAATAGACTATATAATGGCTCTTGGCTCAGTAGGCGAGGGCACAGACTTTACTGACCTTACAATAATCGACAAGGGCTTCTCACCTGAACAGTACGGTGTGGCATTCAGAAAGGATTCTGATGTTACAGCTGAGGTGAACAAGGCTATGGCTGAGCTCAAGGCTGACGGCACATTGCAGCAGATAGCTGAAAAATATAACATAGACGAGCTTTTGCTGACAGAAGAATAATTTTACTGAGCGTTACAGCGTGCAGATAATGTATCTGCGCGCTGTATTGCGCCGGTCGGTTTTTGAAAAGCCGCAAAGGCGGCTTAAAGGCGGCTTTGAGGTTTTTCAAAGCTGTCCGGCAGCTTGCGAAAAAATTCAGGAGAGTTACATAATGAAAATTTGGTTGTCTTTATTAGAGGGATTTGAGTTCAATCTCATGCTGTTCGGCGGAACTATAGTCTGCGCTATACCGCTCGGACTGCTTATAACATTCTGCTCAATGTCGAAATTCAAGCCGCTTTCGGTGCTGTCAAGGATATTTGTATGGATAATACGCGGCACTCCGCTCATGCTGCAGCTGTTCGTGGTGCTGTACGTGCCCGGAATAGTTTTCGGCGTGCCTATGAAATCGAGATTATTGGCGGCGTTCATAGCGTTTATAATCAACTATGCGGCATATTTTTCAGAGATATACCGCGGCGGGATAGAGAGCATACCGCGCGGTCAGTACGAGGCGGGACAGGTCCTCGGACTCACAAAGGGGCAGATATTCAGAAAGATAGTCCTGTTCCAGGTAATAAAGCGCATAGTACCGCCAATGGGCAACGAGATAATAACGCTCGTAAAGGATACATCTCTCGCGCGTACAATAGCCGTAAGTGAGATAATGATGAGCGCGGAGAATTTTTCAAAGCAGGGCATAATCTGGCCGCTGTTCTCAACAGGTCTGTTCTTCCTTGCTATGTGCGGTATTCTTACATTGCTGTTCAACAAGCTCGAAAAGAAGCTTGACTACTATAAGGCATGATTCGGAGGGTGTAGCGAATGTCAATTCTTGAGGTAAAGGACCTGTATAAGAGCTTCGGTTCAACCGAGGTCCTGAAAGGTATCAATTTCAGTATGCAGAAGGGCGAGATAATAGCTATCCTCGGTTCCTCCGGCAGCGGCAAAACAACGCTGCTGCGCTGCATCAATTTTCTGGAGCGCGCCACAGGCGGACAGATATTTGTAGACGGGGAATGTATTTTCAACGCTGATGAAAAAAAGAAGATAAGCGCGGCTGAGCAGCGCAAGCGTCAGCTCAATTTCGGACTGGTGTTCCAGTCGTTCAATCTGTTCCCGCAGTACAGCGTGCTTGATAACGTGACAATGCCGCCAAAGCTTTTGGCAAAGGAACGCAGCGATTACAAGACGAATAAGAAACAGATTTTTGCGGATATTGAGGAGAATGCAAAAATGCTGCTCGAAAGAGTGGGATTGTCGGAAAAGCTCTCAAATTATCCGTGTGAGCTTTCGGGCGGACAGCAGCAGAGAGTGTCAATAGCTCGTGCTCTCGCGCTTGATCCGAAGATATTGTTCTTTGACGAGCCTACATCGGCGCTCGATCCGGAGCTTACCAACGAAATTCTGAAGGTCATAAAGGATCTTGCCCTTAAAAATACAACAATGGTTATTGTAACACATGAGATAGAGTTCGCGCGCAATGTTGCGGACAGAATAATATTTATGAACGAGGGCGTAGTTCTGGAGGACGGAACACCTGAACAGGTGATAGATAATCCGCGGAACGAAAGAACAAGAAGTTTTTTGGCAAAGATGCTGTGATAATATGCCCGGGAATGTTCTCGGGCATATTTGATTTAAGAAAGAGATCCACGAAGGGAGTGAGCGTATATGGAGAAATTCATATCATGGAATGTAAACGGGCTGCGCGCCTGTATGACAAAGGGTTTTGAGGAGTATTTCAGATCGGCAGACGCCGATATTTTCTGCCTGCAGGAAACAAAGCTGCAAAAAGGGCAGATAGATTTTGAGCCGGAGGGTTATTATTCGTATTGGAATTACGCTGAAAAGAAGGGCTATTCGGGAACGGCGGTGTTCACCAAAAGAGAGCCTTTAAGCGTTAGCTTCGGAATAGGCGTGGAGGAGCACGATCATGAGGGACGTGTCATAACACTCGAATTTGAGGAATATTATTTTGTTACCTGTTACACGCCTAACTCTCAGAACGAGCTTAAGCGGCTGGATTACAGAATGGAGTGGGAGGACGCCTTTCTTGGCTACCTCAAGGCTCTTGACAGCAAAAAGCCGGTCATCTTCTGCGGCGACCTGAATGTGGCGCATAAGGAGATAGACCTTAAAAATCCAAAAACCAACAGAAAAAATGCGGGATTCACGGACGAGGAGCGAGGCAAATTCACTGATCTGCTTGCAGCCGGATTTACCGATACGTACAGATTCTTTTATCCGGATACCGAGGGTGTGTATTCGTGGTGGTCGTACAGGTTCAAGGCGCGCGAGAAGAATGCCGGCTGGCGTATAGACTATTTCGGCGTATCGCAGCGGCTTGAGGATAAGCTTGTTTCGGCTGACATCCATACAGATATATTCGGTTCAGATCATTGTCCGGTCGAGCTTGTGATAGATATTGCGCGCTGAATGTGTATCCCGCTCTTTGTAAGGAGTGACAGTGATGCTTGAAATATGCGTATGCGATGATGAAAAGGCATATGTTGAAGATATATGCGAGCTGCTTACCGATATATCGGTAAGGATAGACAGGGATATGAACATATCCTCATACACGTCCGCGTCAAAGCTGGCAAAGGAGACAGGCGAGGGCAGACGGTTTGATATTATTCTGCTCGATATAGTTATGGGCGCGGAAAACGGGATAGAGACTGCGCGGAGCATACGCTGCGTTCTGCCTGATGTGATAATAATACTGCTCAGCAGCTACAGCGACTATATGCAGAAGGGTTATGAGGTAAAGGCGTTCAGGTATATACTAAAAAGCGAATACAGGGGCTGTCTTGAGCGCGTTATAGCTGATGCGGCAGAGGAGCTTGAGCAGGAGGAAAGCTTTCTGTTCGAGTATAGGCGAGAGCATCACAGGGTAAGGGTAAAGGACATATTGTATTTTGAAAGCGACAGGCGGTGCATACTTGTAAACACGGCTGAGGGGGTCAGCACCTATTATGGAAAGCTTGACGATATAGAGCTTCCGGAGTTTATACGAGTGCACAGGTCATACCTTGTGAATCCGCGTCATATAGAGGTGTTTAATCAGGGCTATGTGCGGCTTTCTAATGGAACGGAGCTGCCGGTGAGCAAGACCCACAGCGCATCGGCAAAACAGAAATTTATGCTGAGCATATAAAGGAGGACGGTATGAAAGCGGGAAAGATGTTTGCCGCCGAATCGGCGGTGGGAATGCTGTGCTCCATGTGCGTTATCACCTCGCTGTGGGAGTGTGTGGACGGTTATATCGGGGCTGTGAGCGGCGGTATGCGCGCGGCGTTCAATGTCTGTCTTTATATTTCGGTCTTTATGTATCTTGTTTTTCTGCGCCGGGGCGGCGGAGCTGACGCGCGTGCGCTCGCAGCAGTGGCGGTGTCAGGCGTTTACTGTGCGGCTGTGCCGGCTCCTCCGGCGGCGCGTTTCTGTTTTGCCTCGGCTCTCACGGCTGTATATATTCTCTGTGTCCTTCCAAAGCCTGATAAGGCTATGGAGGACGAAAGCTCTGAGAAATACGACAGGCTCGATATAGAGGAAAGATATATGCGCAGCCGTGAGCTGTGGCACGATATGCGCAATCATATAAATCTGCTCAATCTCTACATAGAGCGCGGCGACTATGAAGGCATGAGGGAATATACCGCAGGCTTTGCCGATTCTATTGAAAGAACAATACTGCCTTACAGAACAGGGAATATGGCAGTGGACATGATACTCGGCGATAAGCTCTACGGCGCGAAAAAGCATAATATCGTCACAGAGGTGAGCCTTGCTCCTCTTGACGGGCTTAATGTCAGCAATAATGATATATGCGTGCTGCTCGGGAATCTGCTTGATAATGCAGTGGAGGCATGCCTCAGAGTGGACGAGGGTAAGAGGTATATTAAGATCAGAATAAGGCGAAACGGAAATGTGTGTTATTTCTGTATAGAGAATTCCTGCATAAGCTGTGATACTGAAAAGACCTCTAAGCCGAATGTGGAACGGCATGGGATAGGTCTGCGCAGCGCTGAAAGGATAGCGCATAAATACGGTGGCGCTCTTGCGCGCCAGGGCGGAAACGGAAAGTTTATAATAGCTGCGGAGCTTACAGGCAGATAAAGCGGTAGGATTTTATTACATCTTACCGCATTTTTATTACATAAGCCGTTATTTTACGAAATAACATGATATAATCGATACAAATACAATATATGCAAGGGAGGAATGGTATGAAGATAGTAAGGAATTATCTGTGGGTGCTGAAAACTGTATTCAGTATAGCTCCGCTGCACCTGGCGGCGGTGCTCGTGTGTGAAATATCGGTGGCGTTGTTCAGACCGTTTCAGATAATAGTAACGCAGAGATTGGTCGATTACGGAAATTCATATGTAAACTCAGGTGAGGGGCTGAACGGGCTTATCCTGTGGGGCGGAATGCTCGTTATGGTGCTTATTCTGTGGGTAACTCTGCAAAAGCTTGAAAACTATATAGTAAGGGTAAGGATAAAGAAAAGGATAGTTCAGAGGTTTACTCCGAAAATAATGGATAAGCTTGAACGTCTGCCATACAGGTTCTTTGAGGACAAGGAGTCTAACGATCTGCTGGAAAAGATAGCGGACAATCCTGAAAAGCTGCTCGAAAACAGCCTGTATATACCGATGATAGCTCTGTTCGCGCTCATTTCTATCGGGGCGACTCTTGCGCTTATGCTTGCGTACTCGCTGTGGATAGGCATAGGAATGATGATCCTTGCAGTGCCTATGACACTGCTCGTGAATTATATGGGCAGACTGGACAGTGATCTGTGGGTGAACGCCTCGCCTGTCCGCAGGAGAGAGGCGTATTTAAGGGAGCTTGTCTCAGATAAGCATGCCGTATATGAAACAAATGTTTTCGGCAGCGGTGGTTATGTGGAGGATAAATGGTATGAGGCTCAGGACGAGCTGTATAAAATGACAAGAAAGATCATGGTAAAGCAGAGCGGAGCGAGGATAGTTTATCAGCTGCTGAATATAGCGTATATGCTGTATGTCGGAGGGCTTTCGGTGCTGTCGTTTTCAAGCGGAGCGTTCACGATAGGTCAGCTTGCGGCGATGCTCGACAGTATGTATACGATAATAGTAAAGCTGAACCGCAGCTGCAGATTTTTCTCAAGATCGGTATATCTGCTGAACGCTGTCGAGCATGTAAGGGGATTTTTCTCTCTGCCTCAGGAGCCTGTTTCGAGTGAGAAAACAGACGGTAATTATGATATAGTGTTTTCTCATGTTTATTTCACATATCCCGGCACCGACAGGGAGATACTGCGCGATATAAATATAAGGATTCGCCGGGGCGAGAGAGTGGCATTTGTGGGGGAAAACGGTTCCGGAAAGAGCACTGTAATAAAGCTGCTCTGTGGTCTTTATCAGCCTACGGAGGGACATATATTTGTGGGCGGTCACGATATATGCACACTTTCAGATGAGGAGCGACACAGGTTCATATCGGTGCTGTTCCAGGATTACAGAGCGTATAATATGACGCTGAGGGAGAACACGGCTATAGGCGATGTGT
>CALXSS010000114.1 GCA_944391225.1 uncultured Clostridia bacterium | reverse complement strand
GGCGGGCATAGGACTTGCCGCGTTCTTTTAATTTGCTCAATTTAGGTATTGAATATTCTTGCGCGGTATGGTATAATTACATAAATGATACATATCGGAAAGGAATGGATGCAAATGATAACAATCGTGGCAAATTTCGATGTAAAGGCAGACTGTGTAGATAAATTCATATGTCTTGCGGCAGACTGTACAAGGATGACGCGCAAGGAAAACGGAAATCTTTCATATAAAGTGTTTCAGAGCAGGACGGAGCCGGAAAAGTTCACATTTATAGAGGAATGGCTTAATGATGTTGCCATAGAGAAGCATAACAGCGCGCCGCATTTTAAAACGTTTATAGATATGATAACGCCGCTTATAAACGGCGAACCGGAAATAAAGCAGATAATGCGCGTACCGGCTATAAGATAGAACAGCCCTATTTTTAAGGAGTGTGAGATATGGCGATATTTGCGCTGGCGGATCTGCATCTGCCGCTCGGCATAGATAAGCCGATGAATAAATTTGGAAAGCAGTGGGACAATTATGTGGAGCGAATAGAAAAGCAGTGGCAGGCGGTAGTGGATAAGGAGGATACGGTAGTTATCCCCGGCGATCTTTCATGGGCAACATATTTAGAGCAGGCGGAACGTGATTTTGCATATCTGGAGCGGCTGAACGGACGAAAGATAATAGTAAAGGGAAACCATGATTATTGGTGGAGCACAATGTCGAAGATGAACGAGTTTGTAAATGCGCATGGTTTTAACAGTATATCATTTTTGCAAAACAATTCGTACACGGCTGACGGTGTATCCATATGCGGAACTCGAGGCTGGCTGTATCCGGCGTGGGACAGCTTTTCCGAATCGGACAGGAAGTATTTTGACCGCGAGGTGGCGCGGCTGGAGCTTTCATTGAAATGCGCGGAAACGGACGAGATATATGTGTTCACGCATTATCCGCCTATGTCGCGCGAATGTGAGGGAAACGCGTTTACAGAGATGATGACAAAATATAATGTAAGGAAATGTATATACGGTCATCTGCATTCATATACGCATGCAAACAGGATAACGCAGGCGAAGGACGGTATAGAGTATATTCTTGTATCGTCGGACTATCTGCGGTTTCTGCCAAAGCTTGTAAAGGGCGGCGCGGAGCAGTGGGAGGATAACAATGAAAATAATGATAGCATCTGATATACACGGGTCGGCATATTATGCCGAAAAGCTTATGGATTCATATAAAGAAAGCGGAGCGGATCGGCTCGTGCTGTTGGGCGATCTTCTGTATCATGGACCGCGCAACGATCTTCCGCGCGATTACGCGCCGAAAAAAGTCATTGAGCTTCTCAATGCCGCGGCGGACGAGATACTGTGCGTGCGCGGGAATTGTGATACAGAGGTAGATCAGATGGTGCTTGATTTTCCGATACTTGCCGATTACGCGGTGATAATGCTTGGAGACAGGCTGTTTTATTTGACCCACGGTCACAAATACGGTGCGGATAATTTCCCGAACATAAAGCGGGGTGATGGTATAATACAAGGTCATACTCATGTGCCGATGTATGAGGAGCGCGGCGGAGTGCTGTGCATAAATCCGGGCTCTGTTTCTATACCAAAGGAGGGCAGCGCTCACCGCTGTCTTATATGGGAAAACGGAATATTCACGGAAGTGGAACTTTAAGATCTCTTAAATGGGATCTTTTTTTTGCTTTTTAATAATGTCGGTACAGTACCGAGGGAGGAGACCGTGGTTGTATTGTCACACTGTTACCAGTGTATGTAAATAATGGTATTTGTATGGATATGCTTAAATAACCTGCCATGTATATGAAGGCGAAACTGTTCTTTGATACTGTTACTTGTGAAATGTATACATAAAGCACGAATTAATGTGTAAATATGTTGTTTAATTCAGCTATTTTACTGAAAGTGCTTGCAATTATGTGTATTTTTTGTTAAAATATTATTAATAATACAAAAAATACTGCTTTTGTATGTAATAGCATAGCGTATTGTTTTATACGTTTGCTAAGCATACAGGGTAAAATGTTCCGTATAGCGGTAAGAGCATATGGAAACAGTGATTAAACTTATCAACGATCAGGAGGTCAGCTATGAAGAAAAAGGTCTTATCAGCCATTACAGCGGCAGCTATGATGGCAGGCATTTTCCCGATAGGCTTAACGCCGCAACAAGCGGAGGCGGCGGGCAGTGCAAAGGAAACGCTGTTCAGCCAGTCTGTGCTTGACACGCTTAAGATACAGGATTCAGGCTTCAACCATAATGGTGCAAGCAATCTGAGCGAATCGATAGGCGGAAACTTTGTGTACGACAGCGAAAGCCATGTTAATGCCGAGACGAGGAGCGGCAGCGCTTCTAAATATCCGGGAGGAAAGGATTATTTTACATCCTCCAATTCAAGTCAGAACAACTCGTGGTATTATAAAACCAAATGGGTGCTGACAGACGAGCAGAATGATGTCATACAGGCGCTTATAAATGACGATAATAAGATCCAGATAAGCGGAAGAATAAGCGGTTTTTATGATACACAGGCAGGAAAAACAGCCGGTCTGCCATATATAAAGATAACAGGCGGAGAAAAGAATGTATATTCCAACCTTTCAGACAGCACCTCATCCGGATCATTTCATGATGTAGGACTGGGCTGGCTCGACATGTCCACAGATGTATCGCAGTATTATCTTGAGCTTGGCGGAACAAAGGGCAACAGCTTCGGCAAGGACAGGAACTATGCGCGCATACAATATCCTGAGGTATATATACGCGATATAAGCGCGCCGAAGATAGTGGATATCAGCGTGGAAGAAACAGAGGACGGCGGCAAGGATTTTGTTTGCGGCGACAAGGTACGCGTGCGGGTAACGTATAATGAGCCGGTGCGCATAAGCGATTATAGCAAGGCGTTTTCGATGTCGCTGTTCGGCTCGCAGTTTGAGGTCGTAGAATACAGCGACTATGACAGGACAGTGGTGTTAGAGACAACAGTCGGCGATGAGGAGAGCCAGCAGATAAAGGCCGGCAAATTCTCGCTGACGCTTAATATAAGCCCGACATATATTAAGGATCTTGCCGGAAACCAGACATCTGATACGGTAAAGTCGTTCAAGGATGATGAGGTCATAATAAGCGGACTTATACCGCGAATAGACAAGATAGAGTATGAAAAGGCTGAGATCATGAATGACGGCAGCTATGAGACCACAAACAATCTTATGAATAAGATAAAGCCCGGCGACAAGCTGTATATAAACGTATATCTTAATCAGGACTGTGAGTATATAGGCGAGGTAAAGGCCAATGTACTCAGGATGATGGTAGGCGGCACGGAGTGCGAGGCAGAGCTGTTGGGAGCATACAGGTCCGGAAGTCAGGTCATGATAGGCTCGGTCCTGCAGAAGTACGCATATTTTGACAGGCTGCAGTATTGTCTTGAGGTGCCGCAGGATGCAGCGGACGGCAGCGAGATATATATTGACGCCAGCGAAAACGGCGGAAAGTGGGAAATAAGCGGGATAGGCGAGACCATGGGAGCGATAAAGGGAAACGTTATCCTGCGTGATCAATATGAAAAGAACAGCGTAAACACCGTTACGGCAATAACAGCTGACGGAGAGCGCATTCTGCCACGCGTGTACGTAGACAGCAAGGCGCCGACCATAACACTTACAAATACAGACGGAACAGCTGCTGAGGTCTATGCAGATGCCGATTCCGCAAACAGGGACGGAAAGAAGACAAACAGCTATAATATCATGTTCAAATCGGACGAGGAGGTATACGGAGATGTTACAGCAAGGCTGATATGCAGATCAAAGGCAGATCCGGACGATGTAACTGTAGCCTCCGAGGTATCAATGGGCGCGTATACAGACGAGCCGCTGATCGGCATGGAGGTAACTCTTACAGTGCCGAAAGGCTATGATTCAGCAGACTATGATATTTATATAGAAACAACAGCGGAGGATCAGATACATAATAAGTCCGGTCAGATATTCTATCTTGCAGCCGACACCAAGGCGCCGGAGCTCAGCATAGAATCAGGCGAGGAAAAGCAGGAGGCTGCCGGCAGGTATTATGAATACACCTTCGGAGTTCAGGAAAGATCAACTCCTACAGATACGAGGGTATATTACAGATTTGACTTGGGCGAGGATTTCAAGAATTTCCTTTTCACAGATAATAATTTCATAGCGCAGTCCGACAGATTCGGAGCTGACGAATCGGGATCCGGTTCAATGGAATACTATGCACAAGACGGAAACGGAAACAGCACAGAGCATATGTTTGAAAGCTTCTATATGAGCGATCTTACCCTGAAATGCGCTCCTACAGAGGAATCGAGAGTCGGCGAGTATCTGCCGTCGCGAGATATAGAGTTTGAGAGCTTTGATCCGCCAGCTGGAGAAGAATATGATTATCTTGTATATAAGATAGGCGACGGTGATTACAGCTACAAGCGCAGTGAAAATGGAGAAAAACTTGTAATAACAGCTGACGAGCTCTATGACGGCGCGCTGATAACATACAAGAGAGTACGCACTGTAGACGGTGATCCGATACCGGTACAGACGGCGGAATTTCACGCGCTGTACCATTGTGATGACGAAATTCCTGAGCTGAGCTCGGAAATAAAGAGGAATGACAATGGCAATGTATCGGTGGTAAGCTTAACGGCGCCGAATGATCCGCATCCTGACAACATAACAAAGATGGAGATAACAATGGCAGGCAGCACGCTTGATGTTACCGACAGATTTGTTCATGACGGAGCGGCGTTGGCAGAAATATCAATGGATAACGTGCTGGAAATGTACGGGCTGCCGTCAGGCGAATATACAATGACAGTACGGCTGACAGATGCAAACGGTCATCAGGGCGAGTACACAGTATTTGAGAATGAAAGCATAATAGTGGATGCGCCCCAGATAAGAATGATAGATATAATAAGCATGAACGCGTCAGATCAGTTCTCAGACGAGACACCGGTATATGCACACGGAGACGGCGCAGAGGCGTCAATGTCAGCCGAGAGCGTGCAGGCAGTGCTTGCAGCAGACCCGGCTGCCAAGGCAGATGAATACAGCGTGCGCTTTGAGGCGGCTGTAAGATACGAGGGCGGAGCATATCCAAAGCTTTCTGAAAATGATATATCCTATATAATCTCATCAGACGGCGGAGAGAACTGGTCGTCATTCACCACCGAGGGCGTTACGCTTGCGAGCGACACCGCGGAGATAAGGGAAATAGACGGAGTAAAATATGCCGTATATGATGTGATCATACCTCTTGCCAAAAACCCGGACGACAGCATGTATTCATACTTTATAAAGGTAAAGAGCGCGGCGAGCCCGTATGTGAGCGAGGCAATGAGGGTAGATACCATAACGGATACCACAGCGCCGCTTGTGAACCTGGTAGAGACGGCTGTAGGAAATGACAAGAGCGGCTGGAGCGATAAGGTAGACTATACGCACAAATACGTAAAGGCAGAGCTGAAAATAACAGAGGAAGGATTCTATGACGGCGGCGTGATCACAGGCATAAAGAGGGTCGCAACTCCTGACGCTGTAGACGTAACAGCAGATTATTCTGATTATATAGAGCTTAGCGGAGCTGATACAGAAACGCCGCAGGTGATATTCAAGCAGAATTGTATAGTTGTATTTGAAACAGCGGATGTATGGGGGAACAAGAGAGAAACTCTGTATAACTGTGTGCTGATAGACGGAGTATACACCGGCTATGATGTGCTTGAAAGCATAGACGGCGCAAAGTATGCTATCCTCAAGAATGTGACAGACTATGTTGTTTCGGCAGAGCCGGCAGGCAGCAAAGAAATAACAGAAGACGGTATCGCTATGCTTGAGCAGCTCAAGGAAGATGACGTCATCAGAATAAACGGCGGCGAGGAGATAGCCGGACTTAGAGCGGGCGATGTGAATACCGCATTTGGAGTGATACAGAAAAAGCTTGCTCCGGCAGATTATGACATTGTGTGCGGAATATACGACAGATCCGGCGGCTATGAAACATTTAAGATAGCGAGCGTGGTCAGCACAGCCGATGCCATAGAGTGCAAGCCGTTCACGAGCACAGTAACAGGCAAGGGCAACACTATACATGCCGTGCAGTATCTTGAGTTCAACAAGCCTGTTGCGCAGCTCAGCAGCGAGATAGCCGAGGAGCTGAACGCCGGAATAGAAGTCCCTGTAGATGAGATAAATCCGGTGAACCTTATATATTCAACAGAGCTTTATGCTGTGCTTGACAGCAAGACAGGCGGAAATGTATACGTGGTAGACCGCTACAGACAGATACAGAAGATAGAGGTCGATACCACAGGCACAGAATTTGTAGATTACAGCGGCTACAGCGTATCGTATGACGATCAGCGCAGCGATATGCTGATCAAGGGCAACAGTGACTACACATATGGCAGCAGCTCAGGCATAAAAGTAAATATCAACGGAAATGACGGAATAAGCGCGATAAAGGTGTTCTCCGAAAATATGACTATAGGAACAGAGGGAATGCACGTTGTAAACAATATGGAATTTTACGATGATGTAACTCTCACCTCAGACACAAAGGCATATTCAGGCGAGGGAACGATATATGCGGCAGATCTTAAGATAGTAAACCTCAACAG
>CALXSS010000113.1 GCA_944391225.1 uncultured Clostridia bacterium | reverse complement strand
TACAGTCTTGAAGAATTGCAGCAGCTCAAGTCAAACGGATTTTCGAGTTTGACTGCTCAATACAATTCTCCGAGCGGAATGATATATTTCTCTGACTGGAACGATGGCGGCAGTCTTTGCTCTATAGATTCCAACGGTGAAAACAAGCGCAAACTTTCAGATAAAAACTGCGTAAGCCGTATATATTACCTTAACGACAGACTATATTATATAGCTGAAGAAAACGGGATATATTCTCTTTACAGTGTGAAAACAGACGGTACTGGGGAAGTAAAAATCAATGACTATACCAACCTGCCTCAAAATGTATGTTTTATTGATAAGTATAATTCGCTGAAAATAGATCTTGACAACACATCTTCTGTAATATCTGTTCAAACTATATACAATACAGAAGACAGCTTAAATGAACGATACATTCAAATCGCTGAAATAGACGGCTGGATATATTATTTAAGTGATAATAAGCTTTACACCGACGGAGAATACAATTCCATATGTCGTTTTAGGATCAATGACGACAACACAGTTGAAAAAGAGCAGATAACCGACGAAATTATGTATACAGGATTTACCGTAAATTTCAAAGATGGAAAGGTCTATTTCATGGATGAAAGCAAACGATTAAAAAATGTTGATAATTCCAACATCATATATTCAGATCTCTATTGCTTTGACGGAAAAAATTTAACTAAAATAAACGGTGATCTGCCAATAATAGATTATGGTTTTTATGAAGATAAGCTTTTGTTTTATGTCGGGGATAATTACAATGATTATACAGTATATGCCGCAGAACCTGACGGAAGCAATGCCCAAGTAATGGAGGATGTAAAAGAGGCACAGGAACGCATCAGAAATTTTGAAAACACATTACAGGACTCAGCCTCTGAAAATGATGTGATATACTGGGGACCCGAATACCCGATATTTGTCTATGATGAATACAGCGATGACCAATACACTGTATTTCAAACAACCGAATATGTTGAAAACGAATATATATATGAATCTTATGTAAAAGACAGCAGCGGCAAAGAAGTATTAATATCAGAAAATTATGTGAATATATTAGCAAGATATGATAATGTGCTTTTATATTTCGAATCTGACACTATTTCAAACAGCCATGATGTTATACACTACGATATGGATACAGGCGAAAAGCGTATTGTAGCAAATAATTTTTACCGGATATTCGACTCAACAACTTTAGACAAATACTTGTTATACTATGACCGCAACCTGAATATATGGCGGTATGATATAGAAAACGACATCACAGAGGAGATAGCGCCTAACAGCGGAACATACAAGTATGGTGCCGTGTATGATATGTTCGGCAAGAATGACGGTATGTACAAGCTTGATACTGACGGCAACTACTGCCTTGTGACAAACAAGGAATATGCCGCGAACTGTCTGTATGTTGAAAACGGCACAGGAAAGGCAATACATTTCTAAACGGAGATAAAATAGGAGAATCAAACCATGAAAAAGATATTATTTATATGCGCTGTTCTGTTCTGCGCCCAGACCGTTTCAGTTTACGCTATAGCAGAGGAAGATGTCACCGCTATAGCTATCGGCACACCGCGGGAAGAGATACACTCTCTGATAGGCGAGCCGCAGAAAACGTCATACGGCTATAAGGATACATACGAGCTTAACAGCGGCGGCACTGCAATACTGACATATTATGACAATGCGCTAAGCTGTGGATTTATTCTTATAAATTAAATACAAAAACGGCTGAAAAATAAGAAACGGAATCTACAGTTTTCCGTTTCTTATTTTTATATATTATATTTCACTTTTTTTCAGATCGAGTAAATATTAAAATTTTTAACGTAATTATACAATGCTCGTTTCACTGCAAATTTCATAAAATATCCAGACTTCGTTGCGCTATAATATGCTCGCTCACGAGTATATTTAATTGAGATATTTGCGTATTTCAGCCTCTGCCGCCTCTACCTCCTCCAAAAACTCACGCGCGCTCACCCTCGTTGCGCCCGCGCCGAGGATTATAAGCTGCTCAAGATTATCGGAGGTGGCAACTCTCACCCTGTGCTTACGGCTCAATTCATGCGTTACCTTTTCTATATACATATCAGCCGTTTCGGCTTCCTTTGTATACACCACATTTATATTATATATCCGCTCCACCTCGCCCGGATTGCCTTTTACCTTATATGCGTCAAATACAAGTATTAGCTCGCAGCGGGTAAAGCCGCGGTAATTTGCCAACCTGTTTATAAGCAGCTCCCGCGCAAGATCAAGACTTTCCTCGGCAGCCTTTTTAAGATCATCCCATGCGAAAATTATATTATAGCCGTCCACAAGCAGGTACAGCGGTCCTGTCGGCTGCGGCTTCGACTTGAATTTTGGCGCTGATACCGTCTTTTTCGGTTTCATTGCCGTATGTGCGCGCCGTTTTACCGGACCATAGGTCTTTTCAAATATCCTTAAAAGCTCATCATCATCCGCAACGCTCTCTACAAATCTTGAAACACGGACCTCCGGCTCCTCATAATCCTCGTCAAAGCCTATACCGCTTTCCACGTGCATATAATTGCGCACCTCATCCCATTTGACGATAAAGCCCGCGCCATGAGCGCAGAAAACCGAATCTGCCGGATTTTCCAGGTCGCCCTCACTGTCATAGCCTATCTCTGCTATTACCTCCTCCGCATTATGGCAGGGCTTGTATCCGTCCAATGAGCAGAACAGCCTGCCCCTGCCGCGCGCATAGCCTGTAAGCTCGGTGTGATATCCGCGCATTTCGGAAACAGGCGCCGTGCCCTTTATCACCGCCATATCCCCTGAGGTCTCCGGCTGGGAAAAGCTGCCGCCCATTCGCTGTATATCAGTCATCGCTCTGCCGACGCATTCAGAGGGGACCTCGAGCCTGAATTCATACCACGGTTCAAGCAAGATGCTTTCCGCACACATAAGACCTTGTCTTACCGCCCTGTATGTCGACTGACGAAAGTCTCCGCCCTCGGTGTGCTTTTTATGCGCCCTTCCGGCTACAAGGGTGAATTTTACATCGGTAAGAGGCGAGCCTGTCAGCACGCCTATATGATTTTTCTCACGCAGATGTGTTATTATCAGCCTCTGCCAGTTCTTTTCAAGCATGTCCTCACTGCAGTTTACCGCATACTGCACTCCGCTGCCGCGCTTCAGCGGCTCTATAAGCAGATGCACCTCTGAATAATGCCGCAGCGGCTCAAAATGCCCCACACCCTCTACAGGCGCGGCTATAGTTTCCCTGTACGCTATGCTGCCCTGACCAAATTCCACATCCATGCCGAATCTTTCGGATATTATCCTTTTGAGCACCTCAAGCTGTACCTCGCCCATCAGCTGAATGTGTATCTCCTGCAGCGGCTCGCTCCAGATAATATGCAGCTGCGGCTCCTCCTCCTCAAGCTTTCTAAGCCGCATTAGCGCTGTATGGACATCGGTTTTTTCGTCAGTTTCAACCCTGTATGTGAGCACAGGCTCAAGCATCTGTATTTCCGTGTCCTGCTCTATACCCAGCCCCTCGCCGGGATAGGTCTGCGTAAGTCCGGTAACAGCGCAGACCATTCCCGGGAATACCTCATCTACAGCTGTATATTTTTCACCCGAATATATCCTTAGCATATCCGCTTTCTGTGACCATTCTCCGCCGCCGCGCTCTCGCCCGCTCAGCAGTGTCTTTACCTTAAGGCTGCCGCCCGTTATCTTCATATGAGTAAGCCTCTTGCCCTGCTCATCCTCAGATATTTTATATACCTTGGCTCCGAACTCCTTCGGAGCGTCTGCTTCCCGCGTATACCGCTCCAGGGCGGCTATAAACTCATCTACACCCTGCACCCTGAGCGCCGATCCAAACAGGCATGGGAATATTTTTCTTTCCCTTACAGCCTCTGCGAGCACATCGTCTGTGACCTGCTCGGTCTCAAGCACCTGCTCCATTATTGTTTCATCGCACACGGCGGCATTTTCGGCAAATTCCGCGCTTTCCCTTTCCGAAAAATCAAGACAGCCGTCACTCAGCCTCAGGCGCAGCTCCTCCATGAGCTTTCCGAGCTCCAGCTCTGATATATCCATTTTATTTATAAATATAAACACAGGCACTCCATATCTTGCAAGCAGCTTCCACAGCGTTTCAGTGTGGTTCTGTACACCGTCAGTACCGCTGATCACAAGTATAGCATAGTCGAGCACCTGTAAGGTTCGCTCCGTTTCAGCAGAAAAATCTATGTGTCCGGGAGTATCAAGCAGGGTAAATTCCGACTCCGGCAGACTCATTACCGCCTGCTTTGAAAAGATCGTTATCCCCCTTTCCCTCTCGATCTCGTTTGTATCCAAAAACGCGTCGCCGTGATCTACTCTGCCCAAACGGCGTATGCATCCGGAACGGTAAAGCATCGCCTCGGACAATGTCGTCTTGCCCGAATCGACATGGGCGAGTATCCCTATTACCAGTCTTTTCACGTTATGCCGCGCCTCCTTTCAGATTCTGAACTTAGTCTTTTTATTATAATTATTTCTATTATAACACAACAGCAATGATATTTCAATCAATTTGGATCAATATAAAATACATCAAAAAAAATAATAAATGTATTGATTTTCATAGTGAATTGTGATAAAATATGCTCATAATGACCATAGGGGGTACATAAATGATAAACTATAACCTTGATATATCCGAAAAATCCAAATGGACTATATGCGAAAACAAAAACCTTTCTCTCCCCTTTTTTATTACCGAATCAGGAGACTTTGAATGCGGCTGCGATTATTTTACACAGCGCGATTTCAGAAGCGGTTTTATACTTATCTATACACTTTCAGGACAAGGCAAGCTTTGTCACAATAACAGGACCTGTATACTGCATCCCAAAACAACTGCGCTCATAGACTGCTCTACCATGCACCGTTACGAATCCAATGGTAAGAGCTGGCATTTTTTGTGGCTGCACATAGACGGCGAAGGAATAAAATCCTATAACGAATTTGTTGATGAGGATTGCTGCGGCGTTTTTCAGGTATCGGACAGCGACTTTATACATGACCTTGAATTTGTTCAGTTGCTTGCCGGCAGGTCGGACACAATAAGTCTTATACAGATATCAAACACTCTTTCTGATATGCTGAGCACCTTGCTTACAAGACACCTTGCCTCAAGACTGAACGGCTATAATTCCTATTCTCACTATAACGACATAACCTCGGTAATATCATTTATACGCGCAAATTTCTCCAAAGACGTTACGCTTGATGACATGACAGCGCTTGTGAATATATCAAAATATCACTTTATACGCCTGTTCAAAAAACAGACCGGCATGACTCCCTATGAATATATGATAAACTACAGGATATATCAGGCAAAACGCCTGCTCAGGACTACAGATCTATCTGTAAACGAAATTTCCTCGAGAGTTGGATTTGCTTCGCCAAGCAATTTTATACAGAAATTCAAGCTTTCGGAGCATCTTTCCCCGGCAGCCTACAGACGCGAGACTATCTCGCTCCCATCGCCTGCCGCTATAAATCCAAAACGCATATACAGCGTACCGGTCGCAGCACGCGGCTGATATTTTAATACAAAAAAGACTGCTACAAAAAATGTTTTGGCAGCAGCCTTGAGAGACTTTAGAATAATTTTACAGAACAGACGAAACGAAGGGGCACAGCCCTTTCGTTTTTATTTGCCCACACGGTTTATTATTCTTCCTATATTTTCTATTTCACATATGACCTCATCGCCCGGGTTTAAAAAACGCGGCGGATCAAAGCCCATTCCCACGCCGGCAGGTGTTCCTGTCGCTATTATAGTTCCTGCTTTCAATGTCATTCCGGCAGACAGCTCCGATATTACATGCGCAAGATCAAACACCATATATTCGGTATTGCTGCTCTGTCTCAGCTCGCCGTTAACATAGCTTTTCAGCGCCAGACGCGGCGGCTGCTCAAACTCGTCAGCTGTAACTATGCACGGTCCCATGGGCGTAAAGCCGTCGAGGCTTTTTCCGAAATACCACTGCTTATGCGCTGTCTGCAAATTCCGCGCGCTGACATCATTTATCACGGTATACCCGAATATATACTTATACGCATCCTCCGCGCTTATATTCTTTGCGTCACGCGAGATAACTGCCGCAAGCTCGCATTCATAATCAAGCTTATCTACAATATCGCTGTGCGGATCTATCTCACCGAACGGCGCGACAGCGTAGTTTATGCGCTTTGAAAAGTATATCGCATGGGGTCTTTCCCTCAGAAAAGCCTCCTTGTTATACCTTGCCGCTTCCTCGCCGTGCTCTACATAGTTTATTCCAAGACAGATCATATCCCTGTCAGGCTCAGGTATAGGCGCCAACAGCTCGACACTGTCGAGCTTTACAGGACTGTCATACCACAGATCTTCAAAATTGCAGCCTATAAGCTCCTTCATATCCGTAATCCCGCAGATAGGGACAATGCTGTCCCCCTCGCCCCTGCCGACGCGTATCTCGCCTTTATATCTATATGTATATAGTCTCATCAGCTTTTTCCTCCGTAAAAAACTTTTCAATTAAATTATATCACCGGCGATATAAATTGTCAATATTTATCCTGTGTTCTATCACTGTCATATGAGCCACGGCAATTTCTTCAGATTACATTTATATTACAATCAACCTGAAAAATGCTTTAACACATTAATCAAATTATTCAC
>CALXSS010000112.1 GCA_944391225.1 uncultured Clostridia bacterium | reverse complement strand
GTCCGCCTCAAGGTCGCAGGCTATGTACCAGACCCTGCCCTTTCCGTATTCGTTCACTGTAACGGCAGGCGTTCCGACATAGTATTCGCTTTCATAGAAGAACACCGGCTTTGCGCTCTCCGTCTTTATTATATCTCGCCACATCTTTGCGCAGCCATACCCATCAGATACTGTCGTTTTTACCGGTGATGTGTCGAACTCCTCAACGGTTATGCCGGCAAGCTCTCTCAATCTGCCGGGGAATGTTTCTGCAATTGTATTGTTCATCTCATCTCTTATGCCGCTCCTGTAGGTAAGCACAAGCGTTCCGCCGCCGCTTACATAGCTTTTGAGCCTTTCCTCTGTTTCCGCGTCTATGATGGCGCAGGCCGGCATATACGCTATCTTGTATTTGCCTATCATATCTATGCTGCCGCAGTCGGGATCTGTTCCGAGATGATTGTTTGCTGTATAGTATTTGAGCAGTTCCTCTGTATGGTCAAATCCGGCGGCATTGCTCTTTATGCTGTGGCTCCAGTTATCCTCATACGATTTTACTATGAGCACCTCTGTTTCAGACTCCGAGCCTTCTATCAGATCCGATATTTTCTCAAGCTCCGATGCTGTGCGGCTGATCTCGTAATACCGGCGGCGCGGTATCCCGTCATGATCAACTACGCCCAGCCAATACTGCTCCATGCCGAACGGAGCTGTGCGGAAACGGAAATACAATATACCCTCCGCTCCGTGAGCGACCGCCTGATAAGTCCACAGCCTTATCTGACCCGGGCGGGGCGTACCACCGAACACATCCCAGCCGCTCGGTCCTGACTGCTCCTCCATTACCCAGAAGTTATTGTTTTTGGCGCCGCGCATTAGCTCGTGCGCCATTGCTGAGCGCTCATAGCTTTCATGGCTCCACTGATTGTCCACATAGTTATCCCATGAAACAATGTCAAGCTCCTTTGCAAGCTTATAATAATCTATATCCGAAAAATGTCCCATAAGATTATGGGTGATCGGATATTCTGAATAGCGGCGTATTATATCCACCTGCTCCCTTGCAAAGTCTATCCATGAATCAGACGAAAAACGGTAAAAATCCATTTCAAGGCTGGGGTTGTGCGAGCGGTTGAAGCGCTCCGCGCCCTCGCATGACGTATATGCCGGAAGTATTATATCATCAAATGACGAGTATTCCAGACTCCAGAACACATTTCCGTACTTTTTGTTCAGTTCCGATATATCCTTATATTTCTCATCAGTCCACCTGGCGAACGCTTTCCGGCAGTTTTCACAGTAGCAGCGGGTGCTGTCGTGGCAGCCGAACTCATTGTCTATCTGCCACGCTGTGACATACGGATTTTTGCCGTATCGCTCTGCCATTTTTTCTACTATTCTTCTGCTGTACTCTCTGTACTGCTGATTATTTGAACAGCAGTCGCGGCGCGTGCCAAAGGCACGCGGTCTGCCGTATCGGTCGCGCATTACTATATCATATTTATTAAAGAGCCACTTCGGAGGCGCGGCTGTAGGCGTTCCGAGTATCGTTTTTATACCCTCCCTGCCGAGCAGCTCTATTATTTCATCGAGCCATTCAAAATCAAACTCGCCCTCGCGCGGCTCCAGCCTGCCCCATGCAAATTCTGCCATACGCACAGTGTTAAATCCGGCTTTTTTCATAAGCTCCGCCTGCGCTCTCCATTCGCTCCTGTCCCAGTGCTCAGGGTAATAGTCAACTCCAAATTTCATATTACTGTCCCTTTCCTTTCAAAAGCCTTATAAAGCTCCTCGTCCGTCATATGGTTGTCGTTTACAAGCAGCGTCATTATGTTCCTGTCCTCCGGCGCGTATACTGCGAGCCTGTACCATTTGTCATGCCTTGTGTTGTCGCCCAGCTCGCGCACAACTCCCATCATTTTTCTGACCATATAAGCGGTGTGCTTAATATCTGCAAAGCATTCGTTATAATAGAAGCCCTCCCACACACCGTATTCAGAGGCGCGCATTATCTTCTGCGCCCTCTCATAAAGCTCTGCTGTGCGTCCGAGCAGGATAAACGCTTTCAAATAGTCTTTTTCCTCTGCCGCCTTGTACGCTTTTCCGAACAATGCCGCGCCGCTCATGCACAGCGCGTGTATATTTGCCTGCAAAAGGATAGATGAGCCGAAAAGCTGCTTTGTATCTCCGCTCAGCTTATCATATACACTCTCGCACAGGCTCAGATACTCATTCATCTTCTGCTGTCCTCTTTCGCAGATGGAGCTGAATATCTCCGTCTGCTTTCCGAGCGGCTTATCTCCTGTCAGCCATCTGAGCTTTCCAGTGCCGTTTATTTCGTTCCTTATATAACAGCTCGCTATAGTCCTGACGTTCTCATTAGAGAACTGCTCGCCGCAGTGCTCGTCCTCCTCGCCGCCGTACTGAGCCATTGCGTTATGATACTCCCGCAGGCAGAGCGCCGCGCCCTCGTCTCCTCCGTAATACTCTGAGGAAAACTCGCGGCTGTGCGTTTCATCTGAAACAGCTCTGCCGAACCACTTCTTCCGTATTGCGTCAAGGAAATATACATGCGGCTTTACATTTGAACAGTTTATCAGCCACAGATCGTCAGCTCCGCGCGAGATCACGCTGTCAAGCTCACGGTTCACAAAATCAACTGAGTTTGGCAGCATGGTTATATGATTGGCAGCCTGCAGGTCATAGAACGATACATGGTAATATATTCCGCTGTGCTCCATATTCTTCGATGGCAGCGACGAGATCCTCTCGTTATGGTTGTCGCGGCGGCGCGCTACCATCTTTCCGTAGCCGTTGTCAGCGCATATTTTTATTATATCGTCTGTCATCGATATATATCCGCCCTCGTAAAGCTCTGTAACCTCTCCGTAAAGGTTGGTGCAGAACACCGGATCCTTTACATATTTCTTTACTATCCCCTTTTGCAGCTCTATTATATCGCTTATAAGCGCGCCCTGCTTTTCAGGTGTATCGTATCTGCCGCTGCTGTCGCTGCTCCAGAACGGACAGTCGCCCTGACCGCGGAAGCCCAGCGACCAGATTATTTTCATATCCTTCTGCTCGCGCACGGCATCCTCCCAAAGTCCTGTAAACCTTTGCTGCTGCTCAAAATAATTCGGTTCCAGCTCAGGATATACTCTTGAAAACATCTCCGCCCCGAGCGGCTCTGCGTGATGATGTGTTATCCACAGCCCGTATTCCGCCGCAACTGAACGGTATATTTTTGAGTTTTTGTCAGTTCCGGGTATGACAAGGTTTCCGCCGCATCTGAGCAGAGCCTCAAACACCATGCGCCACGGCTCTACGCTGTCCCCGCCGATGCTCCATTTCATTATGAGCACCTCATCGTTCACAAACCAGCCCCTGTACCTAACTGACGGTACAGGTGAATTGTATCTGCCCTCTTTGATCTCCAATGCGGCACAGCGGTCTATTTTCTGATCCATCCAGAACCAGAACGGCTTGATGCCTAAAAATTCGCCGCTTATGTATAACAGCCCGTATATATGCCCCAGCTCGTCTGACGCGCTGATGCGGCACGTATCGCCTACATCTATAACAAACGATTCAGCCGCCAAGCTCTCATCAGCTATCAGCTCTATTCTGCCGCCCTCAACGCCGCTCTCGCTAAACCGCTTTTCTATATCGCGCCTCAATATCCTGACAGCGTTCATGACCGGCTTTGTTCCGCCGCCGACTATGACTGTATTCCTGTTTATAACAAATCCCATTGCTTTTTCCTCCAATATCGTGCGGTTCATTATACGTTATATTCTAACACCTATCATCATTTAATAACAGCAAAAAAACAATAAAAATCAAACAAAAAACAGTGTTCCGCCATGCTGCTCACCCAGCAGCCAATATCCGCAGAACACTGTATTTTTATATCATATCTCAAGATCGAGCCAGCGGCACTCCTCTGCCGTAAGATCGATGCTCAGCGCGTCTATATTCGCTCTCATTCTCTCCGCGCCCGCGCCGCTCACTACCGCAAACGTATTTTTATCATTTTGCCTTGAACAATGTCTTTGCAAAGTTGTAGAAATGCGGTCTTATAGCAGTGGATTCATGTCCGCTGTTAGGGATATACTGCCATATATGCTTTACTCCGTTCTTATTCATTATATTATGGTAAAGCTCCGGCTGATTTCCAACAACAGTATCGTTTGCCGCTCCGCTCAGCATTATCATGTACGGCTCGCCCTTTTTCGGATCTATAACAAGCTCATCTTCTTTGAGCTGTCCGGGATGCTGCGAAAGATCAGTTCCAGGTGTCAGTCCCGGCGCCGGACATACCGCGCCGATATATCCAAACAGATCTGACCTTGTAAAGCCTATGAACAGCGCCTCTCTGCCGCCCTGTGAAAAGCCGGTTATCGCTGTATTCTCTCGTCCTGTCTTAACAGAGAAATTGCTCTCTATAAACGGCATAAGGTCTGTTACAAGATCTTTTATAAAGTTATCATAAGCGAGCGTGTTTTCAAGATTCATTCCGTCGCATACCTCCTTGTCCTTGCTGCAGAAAATATACGGGAATACAACTATCATTTCTTCAGCCTCGCCGTTTGCTATAAGGTTTCCAAGTATCTTGTCGATCTTTACTGTAGGATCGCCTGCATCGGTAAATCTGTCCTCATTTTCCCAATAGCCATGGAGCATGTAAAGTACAGGATACTCCTTGTCCTCGCTGTAGCCTGCCGGAAGCAGCACGTTTACATTTGTATTTCTTTCAGCTGTGCGCGAATAATACTGATACTTTTGAACTGTGCCATACTGAACTGATGCCGATGTATCTGTTGAGCCTATTGCCTCAACAAGCGTCAGTTCAGGCTCAAACATATCCATATACGCCTCAGGCGAAATAGTCTCAGCCTTAACCGGTACAGTGTACGGACGCATTTCATCGTCCCAAACGTATATCATATCTCCGCTCTGCGCCTTAACACATATCTCCTCGGTGCTCTCACCCTTTATCTCTGCAGAGCTTGACGCTATTACCTCGAGCGCTCCGCTCTCAGCACAGCGCGCTGAATACACATTTACATTCGCCGCTGTATTTGTCGTATTCCTTATCCTGACTACAGCTTCATCACCGCGAAGATATGCTCTGTTGACAGTAAGCTCTGTTTCAGGCACATTATCAGGATCATACAGCGTCATTGATACAGCATCTATATAAAAATCTGCCACGCCGTTCTCAGACCAGATCTGAACATTGCCTTCTGTCCAACCCTCGGGAACTGTTACTACCGCGCTCAGCTTGCTCCACTTGCCTGCCTCACATTCGCCTACTGCATTGCAATTCACATCACCCATACTATAGCTGATGAGTGAGCAATGGAATGTATCCGTTTTCGTTGCGTATATATACGCTGTGATTATATACTGTTCTCCGCCCTGAGGCTGTTTCAAATAATTGAGCGCTCCGTCCGACGGCTTGGTCCTGCCGCTGACCTTCAAAGACTTCGCTCCTAATGCCATGCGCTCATCTGTTGCCTGAACCTCTGCAGCATCCCTTGCAGCCCAGTAATACGGTATATTGGTTTTAGAATCAACTCCTTCCATACTGCCGTTATTTATAAGGTCAGTAACTATGTCCTCTGCAAGGACTATCTTATTGTTAAGTAACTCCATATCATCACCACTTTCAGCGCTGCAGGGCAGTATATTTCCCGCCACTGCCACTGCCGCGGCTGTTAAACATATTGTTTTGATTTTATTTATAGCCATTCTCTCTCTCCTATTATATTTGCACAGCTTTCAGCTGCAAACTTCCCTGATCTTACTGAATTGCCGTTTGTTATTTATATATCATGCGTCCCTTTTCATCTTCCACGCCGGAGAAGCGGTAAAAATATGTATTTATCCTGTCGCGCCACTCCCTCGCGTTCTCTGTCTGCATTTTCAGCCTTTCCAGTACATTTGTATATACACGCTCGTCTACCCTGCCGCGCAGGCTCTTCCACTGCTCCAGAAAAAACTCCGCCTCAGCCGCGCCCTCAAAGTGAGTGTCATATATATGCTGTATTATTGTTTTACCGCTTTTGAGCACGTGAGTATAAGGCAGATGATGAAAGAACAGCACAAGCTCATCGGGGCAGGTCTTTAGATCCCCGTAAAGCTCCGCATTCTCGCGCCTGTACTGCGTTACAAACCCTGTTCCGCTCTCCGTTCTGTCTACTCCAACACCGTTCCTGTCGGCATAGTGATACGTTCCCCAACGGCTATACTCATACCCCTCAATGTCAGGTCCGTAATGTGTTTCAGGCGTTACCATCCAGCCCACTCCGAGCGGGGCAGTGTATTTTTCATAGGTCTGCCATGAGCTCAACAGCATTCCGCTGACTGTCCTTTTGACCTCGCTGTCAGCTCCGAGAGTCTGAAGTATCCATTCCTCCGCTATCTCCTCAGCGCTGAGCGCGACGTCAAACGCGAGCCTGCCAAATCCGTACAGGTTTGCCGCCGCAAGCTCGTGTCCTGTCCAGTTTTCATCGTTTCCCGTGTTTGTGACGGCGGCTATCCCGCAGATAACATCAGACACTTTGTCGTTTCCGTCGCAATAGGTCCTGAATCCGAGTATCTGCCTGAACCATGGTATAAGATAACAAAGATCGATCTGCTGTCCGGTATATTCCTGAGCTATCTGCACCTCGAGCATCTGCCTTGTTTTCGGCATCGCGCCGAACAGCGGCGAAACAGGCTCGCGAACCTGGAAATCCATAGGTCCGTTCTTGATCTGGAGTATTACA
>CALXSS010000111.1 GCA_944391225.1 uncultured Clostridia bacterium | reverse complement strand
TGTTTTGACTAAGCTGTCAAGGGTGACGGACGGTTTCTATGCTCTATCGGTTTTCATTTTCTACTTTACACTACCTCAGATATTAAGCTCAGCCAAGACCGGCTCGCTGACCAGCTCCGCCTCCGGCTTGTCGGACGGATACATGTCCACTATCTCAAGCCTGTTCGTTCCCTTTCTCAGCACTCCTGCAGGAACGTACAGCGTCTGCTGCGGTCCCATGTGCCTGTATCTGCCAAGATTAAAGCCGTTTATAAATATAACTCCGTGAGTAAAGCCAACAGGGTTTACAAATGTATCCGCTATATCCTCAGCCTCAAATTCAGCCGTGTATACAGCCGGCTGCGGATAACTCATTCCTTTATCCATCTCCGGAACATTATCAAACTCAAAACAGGTAATATCATACTCTGTTATCTCGTCAGCGCCTATTCTCACATTTTCAAGCAGTCCTTTTTTGTCAAACACTCTCGGACCGTAGTTGACGCGCCCCATATTCTCTATCAATATCCTGAGCCTTTTCGCGTCCTTTACCGATACTGATCCGTATTCCCTGCCGCGCTCATACGCGCCTATAAATACATTATCGGCATAGAACATAGCTCTGTCGCGCGGCTCGCCTATATCGATAACGCCCTCCATACCTGAAATATCCGCCTCATACATAATGTAGCCGTAGCTTTGTCCAAGCTCCTCCATACATTTTACAGCGCTGCTTTTGATAGTTTTTCCAAACGCCGCCGCGTTTTCAAACAGACCCTGTACCGCAAACTCTGTCACCTTTCCGTATGACGCCGCGCTTGAGCGGCTTTCGGCAGTATCCTCGCCGGTAAGCAGCTTCTTTATGAGTCGGTACTGCTCGGTCATCTCTCCGTTTTCTGTGAGGGCAGCGCCGTAATCATAGCTTGTGATACATGGCTCGAATACGGGATTGCAGTTTGAACCATTCATAAACCCGAAATTTGTTCCGCCGCAGAACATGTATATATTAAAATTCCCATCAGAATCTATTATTTTTTTAAGCTCGTCAGCAACGCTCTTGGCATCGCGCGTATGATGCTCCGTTCCCCATTGGTCAAACCAGCCGTTCCAGAACTCCATGCAGCACTTAGGCTCGCCGGGGCGGCGTTTTTCAAGCTCGGCAAACGCGCTCTCAGTACGCGAACCGAAATTGGCTGTCATGAGCACCCCGTCGATACAGCCGTTCTCCAGACAGTCGCTCCATGTGCCGTCAGATGTAAACGTCAGAATGTCTACGCCAAGCTCGTCATACAAGCCTTTTAAATACTCCAGATACTCCCTGTCTGGCGAGCCAAAGCCGCCGAACTCGTTTTCTATCTGCATAGCGATTATCCTGCCGCCGTTCGTTGAAAAATGAGGCCTGCATATATCTATCACCCATTTCAGATAGCGGCTCGCATACTCCAGATACTGACTGTTGTAATGTCTCAGGCTTATACCCTCCACATTTAGCAGCCATGACGGGAAACCGCCCATCTCCCATTCCGCGCATATGTACGGACCCGGGCGCACTATGACATAAAGTCCCAGCTCCTCTGCAATCTCGATAAATCTCTCAAAATCCGCTCCGCCGTCCTTAACAAACTCACCCTGGCGCGGCTCCTGAACATTCCATGCAATATATGTTTCCACGGTATTCAGTCCGCATGCCTTAAGCTTTTCGAGCCTGTCGCGCCACTGCGACGGATGAATGCGAAAATAATGTATCGCTCCAGAGCGGATATGAAATTCAGCGTCATTGATATAAAGCTTTGCGCCTTTTACGGTTAATTTTTCCATAATAATCAGTCTCCTGTTTAAATTCTCTTTACCTCGCCACTATATTATAAACCATGAACAGCAAAACTTCAATACACTATTTTAACTTATTATTAATATTATTTTTACTATCCGCCCCTACGCCCCCAACATTTTAATATGAACCATAAAAACAGCATATGTATGACCGCCGAATACGTTTCCGCTAATCACAAATATGCTGCTTCTTTCTAAGCTCGCGGATGAGCCTTTTCGTATACACTTCTTATTTTCTCATTCACAAAACAGGTGTATATCTGTGTAGATGAGATGTCGGCATGTCCCATCATCATTTTAAGCGATTCGAGATCCGCTCCATTCTCCACAAGATGAGCCGCGAACGAATGGCGCAGAGAATGCGGCGTTATCTCAACATCTATGCCTGCGCTGTGCTGATACTGCTTAATTATCTTCCAGAATCCCTGACGTGAGATGCGCTCTCCCTGACAGTTCACAAACAGGGCGTTTTCGTTCGGTGATTTGAGCATATACAGCCGCGCTCCGCTTATATAGCCGTAAACCGCCTGTATAGCCTTATTTCCCATCGGTATTACTCTTTCGTTCTTATTGTTATGGCATCTGATGAAACCCATTTCCAAATTCACATCAGTCACATTCAGCCCAATAAGCTCCGACACTCTTATTCCCGTGGCATAAAGCAGCTCGAGCATAGCGCTGTCGCGGATCCCCTTATTGTCGGTCAGAACGGGCTGAGCAAGCAGCTTTTCTATATCCTCGCCCGACAACACCTTTGGCGGCTTTTTATCCACATGAGGCGTTACAAGAGAGGCTGTAGGATCGCTTTTCATATCTCCGTTTCTGACAAGATACAAATAAAACGAACGCAGTGACGCCAGATTCCGCGAAAGCGTCGAAGCGGCTCTGCCTTTTTTCTTCAGCGAAAGAAGATAGGTAAGCACAGTAGTTTTTGTTGTAACAGTAATATCGGTTATTCCGAGCTCTTTTAGATATGTAATGTATTGCTGTACATCACGCCTGTATGATTCAACTGTATTTGCAGATTTGTGACATACCTCAGCCATATAATTAGTGTATTCATCTATATACGTAAGCATGCGTATACTTCCTTTCTTAAGCAATGCAGCAAAATAATCCATGCTTTGTCATGAGTTCACAGTAATGTATCATTTTTTACATTTATGTTACAGAATTGTTGCATATATTATTATACCATAAATTTTCGATTTGTAAATAGTTTTTTTGATTTTTTTCGTAAACCAAAATCGGTTTATGTAAACGAATTTCCAGCCCATTTCATAAATATAGTGGTCAGAAAGCTCTCACAAATTGCAGCGGCACAAAATATTGCAAATATCACGGCAGAAAAAATAATATAATACAGCATAAAATTCTTTTCTTTATCCACCCTTTTCAGAGCCAGAGCGCAGCTCATAGACGCGAAAATCAGCAATGCTGGTAAAAATATGAACATATGCGTCATAGACGACAGCATGAGCAGTATCCCTTTTGCGCCGTAAAAGCGAATGAACGCGGCGGCTGTAAAGCCCGTTACAAAGCCTCTGCGAACAATATCAGCCGCGGCAAACACAGCTCCGAGTCTGAACAAGCCGCATACAAGCAGCAAAGCAAAGGCGGCTGTATAGGTTTTGACGGAGTTCTGAAAAACGAGCCGCTTATTTACTCCTGAGGATATGCCGTTCATATAAGAGTCTATCCAGTTTTTCACCTCCTGAGAGCTTCCGAAACGGAAAACAAGGTACATAGCTCCGGCGGCGGCTCCGCATGCAAGCAGGATATAGAGCAGTATCAGAAACAGCCTCTCGGGACGCTCTGACGCTGCCTTGTCGGCAGTAATATTCATTTGCTTCACCCCTTTAATTGTCTGATCAGCTGACCGTTTCCTGACTCTATTTTATGCCGATCTTTACAAAAACATGCACTAATTTCCTTATAAATGTATATGTTCAATTGAGCAATTGCAAAACGCTTTTGGAGTTTTACAATTGCCTAAATGTATATGTTCAATAATAAGGCTATTTTGTTCACTATACGCTTGAACGGCAAAAAACATCTTTACTCTGCCGCTGCTTTTTGATATAATATTAAAAACCGATAAAAATGGAGTGATTATATATGCTAAGATCAAAACAGCTTATAGCAGCGATGCTTTCATTAAGTATTGCGGCTCTAAGCACATTCGCCTTTGCGGCAGACGGCACAGAAAGCGCGCCTGTGGATTATGTTTTTTATCTTTCCTTTGATGAAAGCGGAACGGGCAGCGGCTCGTATGAGGCGGAATGCGGCGGAGAAGTGAAAGAATACGGAGATATAGCCTATTCGCCAGGAGCAGAGGGAAACGCTCTTGAAATAGGCACAAAATCAGCTGAAAACTATCTTGAGCTGCCTGACGGCATACTTGAGGGCTGCGAGGCTGCGACCTACAGTTTCTATCTCAAACCCGGTTCAGCCGAGACGCCTAACTGGCCTTTTATGACTACTCCCGAGGATAGTCATGCTGTAAATTCTGAAAAATACATAGGCATGCTTGCAACAACGCAGGCGTATACTGTGGAGAGATATAACAACACCACAGAAAGGATCAGCGCCGTATCAGCAAGCGGCGATTACAGCGATTGGAAATATGTTACTGTTGTGGCAGAAGAAAACGGAACAAGAGTATATATAAACGGGATACTTGCCGCGTCAGACTCAAAAACTGTAGATGTTGCAGCATTGTTCACAGCAGATTCAAAAACATGGATAGGTCACGCCAACTGGGGCGATGGCGAGGGCTTTGCCGGAATGATAGATGAATTTAAGCTGTACGGCAGGGCATTGAGCGAATATGAAATACAGCTGCTTGCAGGCAAGGCATATCAGGATGAAATGAACGCATATCTGAACGAAAACAACAGGCTCGTAATAGACACCGACTTCTATATCGGCAGCGAAAAGGTGTTCCAGCTTGACGGCAGCGCGGTGGAGGTAAGCTCAGAGATCACGAACCTGCGCCCGGAAACCGTCACAGTTACGGTAAAAGCCATACCATACAGCTCTGACGGCACAGCAGGCGATGAGGTTTCACAGGAATATACTATCGAGCCCACAAAAACAGCCGAGTTCAAAGGAGCTGTTCCCGAGGGCGCGGAGCATATCGAGGTCGTAGTAAGCGATGGCATGAACGAATACAACGGCGGCATGATATACACATCAGATGTAGCGTTCCCTGACGCGTCGCCCGCGGATTCCTCCGACACCACAGAGGGAGTGCACGACCCGACAATATTCAAGGATCCTGCAAGCGGGCGTTATTATGTATACTCAACTCATAACCTCGTGTTTGAATCAGACGATCTTATCAGCTGGAAAAAGAACGACTATACTCAGAAAATAACCATACCTGAAAAGGCGCGTGAGTTTATAGAAAAGAATTATGCCGACACAACGCCTAACGAGACCTACTGGGCGCCTGATATATATTACGCTGAGGGCGATGAGTATCCTTACTGGTTCCATCGTTCAGTATCGTGCTGGCCTGGCGGCCGTAATTCGGTACTAGAGCTGGTAACGCCGACGTCGCCCGGTCTGTGGGATGGAGATTATATAGACTGCGGCGTCGTGCTGGCAAGCGTAGAAAGCAAGGATTATAATACAAATGCCATAGACGCGAACATATATACCGATACAGACGGCATTACATATTTTATATGGGGCTCATTCTGGCGCGGCATACACGCGGCAGAGCTGATAACTGAGGGTGAGGATGCCGGAAAAATAAAGGGTATCGATTACACCTCGGACGAGACAATTCTCGAAAGCGGCAAGAGCTTTGGAACAAGACTTTTCGCAACTCCTAACGGAGTGCAGGGACCTGAGGGACCGTATACAATATATAATGAGGACACCGGCTACAGATACATGTTCACCTCTTACGGATGGCTCGGAACAAATTATAATATACGCGTCGCAAGGACGGATAAGACCTTTGCGGAAATACTCTCAGGCGCTGATCCGCACAAGCAGTTGCTTGACTTCCAGAACAGACCTGTTGGATCCACCTATACAGAGCAGGAAAACAAGAACGAGCTTTGGGGCTATAAGGTGTCAGGCTCATTCCAGCTCGGAGACGGTATAGAATACCTTGGCAGCGGCCACAACTCAGTATTCAAGGACGATGACGGAAGCTGGTATCTTGTTCAGCACTGCCGCAAGGTGGCTGACGCGGTAGCATATCTTCAGGTCAAAAAGCTTTTCTGGACAAGCGACGGCTGGCCTGTGATCTCGCCGCTCGTATACGCCGGCGAAACGGAGCAGGCTATACCTGAACAAATGCTTTACGGAACATGGGATCTTGCATCAGTCGGGCAGACAATATTTGCAGACGGCATAAACGATGTAAGTGTTTCAGCGGCGGTAAAAAAGGTGGATATGCCCGTACATTCATCGGAAATAATCATCCAGCCTGACGGAACGCTCGGAGACGGACTTGGCAGCTGGAGCTATGACGGCGACCACACTATCACGCTGAGCTTTGCTAAGGACGGAGAGGGCGAATATGAGTTCTACAAAGCCGGAGACACTATGGAGCTTTTGGCGCTTACCTGCTACGATAAGGACGAGAGAGAATCTGCAATAGTAATGACCGGAAAGGATCAGAACGGAATAACGCAGTTTGCAAAGAAGTCAAGCGCAGCGGCAGAATCGACAAAAAATGCAGCGGTTCTTCCGCAGATCACAAACGCGGTTTTAAACGGCACTGGAGTGAGCGTTACCACCACCGGCTTTACCGGAATGCGAATGATAGCGGCAGCATACTCGGGCGGTAATCTCACAGCTGTTTCCGACTTCGTAAATGAAGCTGAAAGCGCCGCGCAGATACAGCTTGATATAGACACATCAGGCGCTGACACAGTAAAAATATATATATTCAGCGGAGCAGATGAGCTTTCCGCCACGCCTGTTTCAACAACGGTGCAGTAACACAGATATTGATCAAAAAAGGTTCATTAATAAATATTGGGGGTTGCATATCTGTTATACAGGCAATTGATAGCTTTCTGATTTCTTGTAGGGGCAGATATTATCTGCCCGCATCCCCACCGCGCTAATGACTGGCGGATACTATCCGCCCCTACAACCCCAACATTTTAATATGAACCTTTTTTGTATGATGAAAAAAACAAGCGTTTT
>CALXSS010000110.1 GCA_944391225.1 uncultured Clostridia bacterium | reverse complement strand
GGCTGTTAACTGAGCCGAAAGCGACCGCCGCCGGTGGCGGGAGAAGGGAGCTTGAGGATGCGCAGAAACCGGGAGACATTACCTCCTGATACGCTCTAAAACCGGTTTCACTAATACAGACGGAATTATGATGTAAAAGGTTCATTTGAATATCAATCATTAATACAAGAAAACGCTATCATATACTAATGTCACAAAACTTGAAAGTCATTGCAAAACTATGAGTATTCAGACAGCTTATAGAAAAATTCCATATTTGACAAGAATGCCGAGGCGAAAGCTGCCCCGGCATTTATTATACACGGTATTATTTTACTCTTACGAATACCCACACCTACCCCAAAAATATTTTAAAATATCCAATAAAAAAGATCCGTTAGGATCTTAATGGATATAGGATAGTATATAATCAATATGGCTTGCACAGTATCAGCTTTCTGGAATTATACAATAGGTGTTCCGATAGCCTGATGTAGTTTTCATCAGGTGAGTGGCGCTGCTTCTGCTGGAGAGTAGACCTGATTTCTGATAGCAGATGCATGCCCTGCTTGATTGGAGAGGAAGGAACGGCTATTTGATCGTATAATTGATATTATACAGTTTATACCATGCAAGCCATGGGTATGGGATACTCCCTATAATTATCACAATATGATAATTATGCGTCTTTCCTATATTTATCAAGGCTCTTAGGTACCTTTGGCTGATAAACACTGAACATACAGATATTATCTATTGAGGTAGCAGCGATCATCAATGCGAATGAGCAAAGCAGAGTGCTTGCCTTGAATAATATTTTATTAAGTTTCATCATTAATCACCCCTTTCCTTTGATTATTTATATGCTCTGTTAATAACAGTACACATACCTGAAACATTCCTAAAGAAACACAGCAGGACAGCGCTGTATATTTAGTAAAGAGCAGTGCAATAGAAATCGCTAAGAAGATCGATGAAAGTACAACGCAGGATCTTCTGTGTCTTATCATCCTTTTTTTGCTTTGTGGATTATTTGCGTGTTCAATAGGGGCATATTTAAGAATAGATATGTATGTTATCATTGATAATACAGGCGCAATTACATATACAGCTGAATCAGGTATAAATCGCGTTAATAGTAATACTATCAAATAGAATGAAACTGACAATATGTAGCATTGTGCATAGCTGCGAGCATGATAACCGCCGGTATGACGTCTTAGTATAACTATTGGCAGCATATAGAATAATGTGTCTATCAGCGAATGAGTCAATATCGCTATAATCAATATACTGCTCCAGTTAATAATAGAAATAATAATAACCTGATAACCGTAGGCATATGAGTCAAGCTCATCCTTTGGAATAAGCTTTTTATTTACAAAAAAACGTGCTATACTCATTGATAATTGATCAATCATAATTGCTGACCCCTCAGTATATTATAGTAGATATAACTAAACATTAATTATCTATTAGTATAGCACATTTGGCGTATATTTTACAATAGAAAAGGCGTGAATTGAGCTTTTTTTGACATGAATTTTATTTTTCCTGCATGAGCTTAGGCGGATTGTCCAAAGCGATGACGCATTTTGCTATTCCGTCAGCATAGCTCAGCTGGAATTTTCCGTTATATTTTTTCAGCACATATTTAATGCTCAATATTCCTATGCCATGATTCTTGGTGTCCGATTTTGATGTGAAGAATAAATTGTTATGCTGCTTTATAGGCTGAGATGAGTTTTCAATACAGAAAACTATTTTATCGGGATCGGATATTATATTTATAACTATGAACTTTTTATCAACAAATGCGCAAGCTTCTATTGCGTTATCTATAGCGTTGCATAATATAGTGCTTTTGTCTGTAGGGTCTATATTCAGCGGTGATCGCATTTTATGCGTTTTAACTATATAGTCTATGCCTGAGCCCTGCGCGTTTCTTCCTTCAACGTTCAATATTGAATCAAGCGTTATATCGTTTGTATATACGGTCTGTATGGGCAGAGCTGAAAGTTTTTTCAGGCTGTCCATAAATTCTGATGTGGCACTGAAAGAATTGTTATCAAGCATATTCTGCATTATAGACATGTGCTTTTTTATGTTATGCTTTAGATATCGCAGTTCTGTCTCATTTGTCTCCATCAGCTTGTAATTGTATGCTTGCTTTTTTATAAGATCCTGTGCCGCCTGCAGTCTCAGTTTATCAGAGTATGTGTCTATAAAGTCGAATACAACAGTGTTGAAATATAAAAGACCACCGATTATTATAAACAGTACGAGTATATATTTCAGATCGTTCGTGTGCGACTGAAGTATAAAAAAATCTGTGCATATAACTATGAATAGGCTGAACAGAGGGAACATCAGTGTCATTATCCAGTATTTGAGCGACAGATTGCTGTTTGTACGTTTAGACAGCATAGCTATATATGACAACAATACAAAATTAAGCAGATTATATATGATTATAGCTATATACCTTTGCATGCTCGGGAGAACATATAGCGTATAGTCCATATTTAATATAGCAGTCGCGACAAATCTTGCTATCACATCTGAGGCAAGTCCTATACAAAGGTATATACATAAAAATATAAGCTTCTTTATGGGTAGATCCTTGTATAATGCTATCAGTAATGCAGACCACAGCAGCAGAGTAATAAATGTATTTACATATGTGTGCAGGTAAAGAAATGATCTTGATATATGTATCGCTGAAAAGCAAAGCAATACTACCCAGTAGAAAAGTTTATTATTATTCCTGCGCAGCAGAACTTGGTTAAAAAAGAAAACACCTACAAATATTTCTACTATACAGTTTGTAATTTCTATAATAATTTCAGTCACTATTCAATCCTCCTCTGAAACATAGCTTAAGTATGCTTTTTCGGCTTCATCCTTATATGTTATGCCTATTGGTACCTCTGTTCGAGAGCTGTTCTCAAGCACGAAGCAGTAGTCGCTGCGCATAATTGAAATATTGCGCATGTTGACCATGTATTTTCTGTGACATCTGAGAAAGCCAAACGGAGCTAATTCCTGCTCAAGCTCTTTTAGCTGTTTGTATATTTCAAAATCTCCCTTTGAGGTATGTATCGTCAGAATATGAGATTTGCTGCTAATGTAGAATATATCATTTAATTCGACCTTGAAGCTTAACCCGCAATAGGAGCCGGTGAAGGTCTTGTGGCGTCTGTAGTATTCTACAAAAACATCATGGATGCGCCTGTTTATAAGCTTATTAGGCTCGTTTTTCAATATATATCTGAAAGCAGCATAATCATAGCCTTTAACGGCATACTGTGCGTGGTTTGTAAAAAAAGCAATTATACATTTCTTGTTGCGCTCTCTTAGTATTTTGACTAACTGAAAGCCAGTAATATTGTTTTCAAGCTCTATATCTAAAAAAGCAATATCGAACACAGTATTTGAACGAAATAACCCTTCTGCAGTTTTGAATTTATATATATTGCACTTGTATTTAGACAGCTTATTTTCCAATTCTGACATGAAAACAGCATCATCATCACACAATACTACGTTCATGATCAAAGCCCCTTTCTTATGATGAATATTTTTCTAACAGGCTGATCATGCTGAGAACAAATTCTTTTTCTTTATCGGAAAGTCTTTTGAGACGATGGAATATTTTGCGTTCTGTATTGCCGAGCCTGTCAGAGGATAGCTGATTTATATTGTTGTCAAAAATATAGTCGAGTGGCAGCGACAGCTCCTGAGATATTTTCACAAATGTGTTTATGCCTGCTTTTCTGTTGCCTGTCTCTATCTGTGAGAAAAAGCTTGGGGTTATCTGGATCTTTTCAGACAGCTCCTCCTGCGTGAGTCCGAGGGTTTTGCGCTGTTCTTTGATTCTTGCGCCTGCTTTTTTATAGTCAATCATTCTGATCACCTTGCTAATAATATAATAATTTATTTGCTTATTATATATATTCTATAACAAGAGCGTAAAAAAATGAATAATCTATTAGCAAATATATAATATTGCTAATAGTTAATATCATCAAATACATTCAGCAGCGTGAAAATAGCCTGCGGGCGGTTATCAATCCGTTTATGAAGAAAACAGTCTGTTGATCTATTGAATTTGTTTGGATAATATGATAAAATTAGATCAGTAATGAGATATCGGCGGACCGAAAGGAATGATATTTATGAAAAGAACGGCATTTTCTCCTCATGACAATTTTTATATACAGCGGCTCAGGGCTGAGCGAAAGCATGATATGCCGGTGCAGCATTATCATGATCAGTACGAGCTGTATCTTCAGCTTGACGGCACAAGGTATCTGTTTTATGACGATATATGCTATACCCTTGTTCGCGGAGATCTTGCGGTATTCAAGCCGTTTGATATTCATTACGCTGAAAGCAGGGAATCGGAAAAATATGAGCGGTATGTTATAAATTTCAGAGAGGAGCTGCTCTTGTCCGTGCTCAGCAAGGCTGAAACAGCTCTGCTGCTCGAAAAGCTCGGCTCAGGCGTCATACATCTGACAGAGGAGGAGACAAAAGCAGCCCTCGCCTATTTTGAGGCTACCGAACGGTATTCGAAAGAGAGCGGATTCCTTTCCGATAAGCTGATGGTATGTGAATTGGTACAGCTGCTCGGGTTCCTGATAAGGTTTTCCGGCGCGCATACGGCGGAGAGGAGCATGACAGCGCCTCAGGTCATAGGGGCTATACGCTTTATAGGCAGACACTACAGGGAGGATATTGCGTTAGATGACATATGCACGGAGGTCAGAACGAGCAAGTACCATTTTTCGAGGATGTTCAGAGAGGCAACAGGCGCGACTGTTATGGAGTACCTGAACAATATCAGGCTCACAAAAGCACACAGTCTCATAGTCGATACAAAATACAGCCTTGACGAAATATCAAAGGAGACCGGGTTCGGCACGGCGGTGAATCTAAACAGAGCTTTTAAAAAAGTATACGGTATACCGCCAAGAGAGTTCAGAAAACTTAACGCGTCAAAAAAGTAAACAGCAATATTTGTTTGAAATAAACGCCAATACAGCAATATAGAGTATATACGCCGCGGCTCTGTGGTGATATGATAACAATAACAGATTATCGGAATATCACAGGGAGGAATGAGCGATGATAAGGAAAAAGCTATACGCCGCTGTTCTGGCGGCAGCAGTATCAGCGTCTGTTATCCCGGCGGGCGCGGCGGCTGAGGGTACGGTGTTAAGGGAGACTGTGCTCTACAGCTGGGATTTTGCGAGCGCGGATCAGACCTCGGCATAAGAAAATGAAAAGGATATCCCCGTGCTTTACGGCGCCGCGGAATATGCGGAGGATACGGCCAACATAAGGCTGAACCATAAAAACGGAGCGTCGGGAGTAAAAACAGAGCTGAGCGTGCCTGTGACGGCGGAAACGAGCGAGAATATAATAACAGTTGAATTTGATCTGAATATCGGCTCAGGCTCGGGACTTTACTACACATACCGGATAGAGGGCAGCGGCGGAGAGCCTGTAGCGGAGCTGCATTTCACTCCGTATTCAAGCAGCGACACAACTGCATATCTGCGCATAGGCGGCAATGATGTGGTCTTTGATGAGACTGATGGAAATGGAGATATTATCACAACGGTAAATCAGCAGATAAAAAACTGCATAAGCAGCGAGACGAGCGACGGTATGAACGCGGCGGTCACGCATATAAAAAATGTGATAGATCTCGCCGAGGGCAGCGCGGAGGTAACGATCTCGAGCGGGACTAAATCAGGCACATTTACAGGTGAAATATCGGCTCAGGATATTGCCTTGCTTGATATGAACGTAAATAAGGTAAATCATTCAAGATATATCTATCTTGACAATATAAGGATCTCACAGCTGCGTAATGTGGAGCTGCCTCCGGTGGAGGAGCTTGTGCACAGGATAACAGCAGAGGCTGATGGGGAGCTGACACAGATAGACACCTCAAGGCTCGTATACGGCGAGCATGTGAGCATGATGAGCATAACCACATCATCAGAGGGCAGGCTTGTAAAGAGCTATACTACAGGTCTGGCAGACAGCGTGACTGTGGATACCTCCGGCGCGGACACAGTGGAGATAGTGCCAGTATACGAATACACAGATATTGAGGATACAGCATTCAATACCGCTGAGGGCGCGGAGCTTGAGGCTCCAAACGCACTCGGTGTATTTGAGGACGAAGATATGACATTTCACTGCAAAAGGCAGACGGAAAGCTTACAGATATATACATAAACGGAGCTATGGTCGGCAACAATATCGAGCAGACCGGACGCGGCCGCGGCACGCCAAAGGGCAGCTTGTACACAGCAAAGGATATAAAAATAGAGGGCGGAAAAATCAGGATAAACACACAGCGCGATGAATATAACGGAACAACATATCCTGACGCGCCTGTCTCGTCAGTAACCGTAAAGGCGTGTCCGGAAACGGTGGAGCGGAAAACAAAGATAACTATATTGGGCGATTCGCTTGTGGCTGAATACTATGGCAGCCGCAAGGAAGAAGATCTCGGCAGCAATCAGACGGGGTGGGGACAGCAGCTTTCAAACTTTATTGACACCGATGAATATGAGATAGTCAATCTGGCTAACTCGGGGCATTATGCAAAGATACTGTATGAAACGGCAATGGGCGGCGCAGTTGCAAATTCATTGCCCGGAGATATTGTTCTTGTGCAGGTGGGATATAATGACAGAGTGCGTTCGGACGAAACTGAAATGGCTGAATATATGGCAAAAAAGGCAGAGGACGCAAACGCAGCAGGGCTGAGGCTCATATTTGTTTCTCCGCCCGCGACAGCAGACGATGAAACAAAGTATGGTCCAGGATATAAAAATCCAATAGACACCTCCGCGGCGGATTATGTGAACACATCATACAGCTATCCAGTGCGTTATAGCGAGACAGTAAAGTCAGTCGCCGCAGAGCTTGGAGCGGGATTTATAGACCTGTCGCGCTACAGCTATGATTATCTCACATCGCTTTACGCACGGCAATTTCTTCAGATTACATTTATATTACAATCAACCTGAAAAATGCTTTAACACATTAATCAAATTATTC
>CALXSS010000109.1 GCA_944391225.1 uncultured Clostridia bacterium | reverse complement strand
CAAGGCTGTCTCTGCCTGCCGTCTGTTTGATTCTTGACATATATATGCACTCCCTTTCGTATCTCTTTACATATATTATATCACGCGCAGCAGTAAATGTCTAATACCAATAATGTATTCGCAACTATGCCTCCAAGGCATTGAGCCTATTTCGACGCCTTTATAGTGCAGGTATCGCCCCAGCTGCCCAGCAACTCAACCGAAGAAAATCCCGCATCGGCAAGCGCCTGTATCTCATGCTCCAAAGTCAGGGGCGTATCAAAGTGATAGAACACCTCGCCCTTTATACCCTGCTCCTTTTTAAGGCGCGCAAGCTCCTCCCTGAACGCTGCCTCGCTTCCGCTCGACTTTGCGAAATAATCGGTAAGGATAAAATATCCGCCCTCCACGAGCGCACCGGCGATCCTGCTGTAAAGCCCGGTCTTTTCCTCCTGCGTAAAATGATGGAGTGATTCGACAGAGACAGCAGCATCATAGCTGAACACCTCAAACGGGATCTCAAAATACGATCCCCAGATAGCTGTGATTTTTTTATCCGCAAATTTTTCTTTCATCTCATTTAGCATACCCTTAGCTAAATCAATACCGGTGACCTCCGCGCTCGGATTTATTTCAAAATAATATCCCAGCTCCAGGCCTGTGCCGCAGCCCAGATCAAGTACCATCGCCCCTTCATGCTTGGGCAAACACTGTGCTGTGAACCTGTAGAACTCTTTGGCGCTCTCGATTTCGTTCAACTGATGCTCCTCATACATCTCAAGCCTGCTGTCAAAAAAATCGCCCATTTTTTCAAGCATACTCTGTTACCTCCGTCAATTACGCAAAAAGCCGCGTCAACTTTGCTTTATCTGATGCGGCTTCTTTATTGCTGTGATTATTTATCTATTAAAGCAGATGCTTGCGAAGCTCCTCTCCGCTTTCTCTGCAAAGCATTGCCGGCGCAACGTCAAACACCGTCTTGCAGCCGCTCTGACCCTCAGCGTTCATTCTGTAAGCCGCTCTCGCATACGCTACAAGCACTGATGAAGTAAACTCAGGGTTTGAATCCAGCTTAAGACTGTATTCGATAACATGCTTGTTCTCTCCGTTCCAGCCTGTTCTTCCGCTGCGGATAACAAAACCGCCATGCGGTATTCCGCTGTGCTTTTCCTTAAGCTCCTCCTCGCTTATGAAATTCACTGTAGTATCATAATCTGAGAAATAGTTAGGCATTGTCTTTATCTCATTTTCAATAGCGGCCTTGTCAGCGCCCTCCTCTGCTACAACAAAGCACTCTCTTGTATGCTTTTCACGCGTTGTAAGCTCCGGGTTCTTTCCGCTGCGCACAGCCTCCAGAGCGCTCTCTACAGGCACCGTGTACTGCTTAGCGTCCTTTACGCCGTTTACGCGTCTTATAGCATCTGAATGTCCCTGGCTCACACCCTTGCCCCAGAATGTGTAATCCTTACCGTCAGCGAGTATGGCATTAGCGTAAAGACGGTTGAGCGAGAACATTCCCGGATCCCAGCCCACTGAGATTATAGCTGTTTTTCCGCTCGACTTTGCTGCTGCGTCTACATTTTCAAAATGCTCAGGGATCCTTGCATGCGTATCAAAGCTGTCTATTACATTAAAATATTTTACATATTCCGGTGTCTGCTCCGGCAGGTCGGTAGCGCTGCCGCCGCAGAGGATCATTACATCTATCTTATCCTTCATTGCCGGAGCCTCGCTTACAGGGTATACGGGAACACCCTCAGTAAGTATCTTTACTGTTGAAGGATCACGGCGCGTGAATACAGCCGCAAGCTCCATATCATCATTCTGCTTTACAGCGCACTCGATACCGCGTCCGAGGTTACCGTAACCAAGTATACCAATTCTTATTTTCATTTGAATCAACTCCATTCAATTATTTTGCATCAGATGACCGCTGACTGCATCATAACAGCAAGCGGCATTTGCCGTACATTATTTTATCAGATTTCAGCGAAAAATACAATACTAATCAATTAGTTTTTATAAAAAATTCATTTACTTTCCTGTTTTTGGGTTTATATTGCTTTTAAAGCGCCGCCGCAACGGCATTTCAGACATTTTATCCACGCTGCTTATCTCCATTCATCACCGCTTCGGCAGTCTTTATCCCATCCACAGCGGCAGTCATTATGCCTCCGGCATAACCCGCGCCCTCTCCGCAGGGATACAGACCTTTTATATTAGACTGGCGGCTTTCGCTGTCGCGCAGCACGCGAACAGGCGATGAGGAACGAGTTTCAGGCGCTGTGAGCACCGCTCCAGGATTGGCAAAGCCTTTAAGGCGTTTATCCATAAGCGGTATTGCCTCGCGCATTGTAGCGGTCACAAACCCAGGCAGAACGTTGTCGATATCTGTATATTTTACTCCCGGTATATATGTCGGCTCGACCTCCGGCTCTGCTCCGCTGCCGCTTAGGAAATCCCCTACAGTCTGAGCCGGAGCAAAATATCCGCCGCAAAGCTCATATGCCCGCCGCTCTATTTCGCGCTGAAAATACACGCCCTCAAGCACATCTGTGCCTGGCAGATCCTCAGGTGTGACATTTACAAGCAGCGCGCTGTTGGAGTTCGCGCCGTCTCTTGCGTATTTGCTCATTCCGTTTGTCACCACTCCGCCCTCCTCTGACGCTGAGGCTATCACCTCGCCGCCCGGGCACATGCAGAAGGTGTATGCGCTCCTGCCCGTGGACGTTTTTACCGCAAGCTTGTAATCCGCCGCCGGCAGCATGCCGCAAAGCTCCCCATACTGTGCTTTGTTTATCCATTCCTGCTTGTGCTCTATCCTTGCGCCGACAGCGAATACTTTCCTCTCCATATCCGCTCCGCGGTTGAGCAGCATTTCAAAAGTATCGCGAGCGCTGTGTCCTGTCGCCATCACAACGTGATCTGTTTCTATCCATGTCTTTTCTCCGCCGCATTCAAGCATGACTGAGCTTAACTTTCCGTCATTCACCCTTATATCCTTTACAAGCGTGCTGAACAGCACTTTCCCGCCCATGCCTATTATATCGTTTCTGAACGACTTGACCATATCCACCAGCCTGTCTGTGCCTATGTGAGGCTTAGAGCTGTACACTATCTCCTGCGGAGCGCCATGAGCCGCAAACTCCTTGAGCACAAAGCCTGTGCGCTCATCATTTATTCCGGTTGTCAGCTTTCCGTCAGAAAACGTTCCCGCCCCGCCCTCTCCGAACTGCACGTTCGACTCAGTATCAAGCGTTCCCGTTTTCCTGAACCGCTCCACATCCTTAACACGCTTATCCGCGTCGCTGCCGCGCTCCGCTACTATTACTCTGCAGCCGTGCTTTGCGAGCATATAAGCGCACATCATGCCTGCTGGTCCAAATCCAGCTATCACGACCGGTTTTTCAGGAACTTTTCCGCCGGGAAAGCTATAATCGCTCTGCTTTATCCTTGACGCCTGAGTGCATCGCTTCAATACAGATTTTTCGTTCTCTGCTGCAACATCTATAGTATACACATAATGTATGTCCGTCTTTTTGCGCGCGTCTATAGATTTTTTGACGATCCGAAAATTCTTTATGCCTCGAAGCTTATACTTCCGAGCAGTAAATTCTATAAGATTTTCTTCCGGCGATTCTATTGGATATTTGATATTTGAAATCCTTATCAATACATATCACCTCCGATAAAAATGGAGAGGCTGTTGCAAAACTCAACGAGCTTGCAACAGCCTCGCAGGGCTTTAGAAAAAATAGTGCGAAACGGACGAAACAAAGTGCGCAGCCCCCCTCACCGTAACAATTATTTATTTTCCATATCTGCTGCATCAAACGCCTTGGAAATAGCTTCTCCAGGAGCAACCATAGGATATACATTTTCGTCCTTATCTATACGGCAGTCGATAACAACCGTTTTGTTCATTGTAAGCGCCTTTGCAAATGCCTCTGAAAACTCCTCCGGAGTTTCCGCTCTCATACCTACAGCTCCCATAGCCTCCGCAAGCTTTACATAATCCACCGCATCATCAAGCACAGTGTGTGAATAGCGCTTCCCATAGAACAACGTCTGCCACTGGCGTACCATTCCCAGCACACGGTTATCGATTATGACCTCGATAACCGGTATATTATTGCGGACTGATGTCGCGATCTCATTCATATTCATTCTGAATCCGCCGTCGCCCGCGATATTTACAACTGTCATATTCGGGAACGCCGCCTTTGCTCCGATAGCCGCGCCCAGACCATAGCCCATTGTGCCAAGACCTCCGGAAGTGAGGAAACGGCGCGGCTTGTCATAATAGTAGAACTGTGCTGCCCACATCTGGTGCTGTCCTACCTCAGTGGTGATTATTGCATCGCCTTTTGTCTGTCTGTATATTTCTGTTATAGCCTCTCCGCCTGAGAGAACATCGTCGCGGTATCTCAGCGGGAACTGCTCTGATTTCGCTTTAATCTCTGCCTGCCATTCGCTGTGATCGTAGTTTCCGAGCTTTTCATTGAGCCTTTTGAGTATCTCACGCGCATCGCCTATAATATGCGCGTCAACCTCGATATTTTTGTTGATCTCCTTGCTGTCTATCTCAATATGTATGATCTTGGCGTTTTTCGCAAAATTCTTAGCATTGCCGTATACTCTGTCAGAGAATCTTACGCCAACAGCAATAAGCAGATCACATTCGCTTACCCCAAAATTAGATGCCTTTGTTCCGTGCATACCAAGCATGCCGCTGTAGCGCGGATCTGTTCCGGGGAATGCGCCCTTGCCCATCAGAGTATCACATACAGGCGCGTCAATCCTGTTTACAAGCTCCATAAGTTCTCCGGACGCTCCCGCCGAGATAACTCCGCCGCCACAGAATACGTATGGACGCTTTGACTCTGCTATAAGCTTTGCCGCGTTATCCAACGCGTTCTCATTTATAGTATCCGTCACAGGTTCAGGCTTCTCCGGCATCTTCTTTTCATACTCTGCCTTTGCTGCTGTGACATCCTTTGGTATATCAACAAGCACCGGACCCTTTCTGCCCTCCTGAGCTATATAAAACGCTTTCCTGAGCGTGTCGGCAAGCTCGTTTACATCCTTAACAATAAAGCTCGCCTTTGTTATAGGCTTTACCACCTCAGATATTGCAACCTCCTGAAAGCTATCCTTGCCCAGAAGTGATGTTCCTACATTACAGGTCACTGCTACTACAGGTATAGAGTCTATATTCGCAGTAGCGATACCTGTAACAAGATTTGTAGATCCCGGTCCCGATGTTGCAAAGCACACACCGGTTTTTCCCGTAGCACGCGCGTAGCCGTCCGCCGCATGCGATGCACCCTGCTCATGAGAAACAAGTATATGTCTTATAGAATCTGAATTTTTGTAAAGCTCATCGTATACATTCAATATAGCGCCGCCGGGATAGCCGAATATGGTGTCTACCCCCTGCTCTTTCATACATTCAATAACGATCTGTGCTCCAGTTAACTGCATATTGTCATTAGCTCCTTTACTTATTTTTTCGATGCCGGTAAAGGATCGGTTTCTCTTGAAAACGTATATCGGGCGCCGTGCTGCGGCGCGTGATATTATCCGTAAGATCCGCTTGATTATGCGGATATTCTGAAAACGGCATCCTTACAAATCATATTAAATACTCATTTCAATAGTATAATATTTTTACGGTATTTTGTCAATATATTTCGCATAAATTTGTAGAACCTGCTTTATTTTATCAGCTGTCCCGGCCCTACAATGGTCATAAATCCTGTGCCTTAAATGTGTATAATTATTCAGCTATCTATACTTATGTAAACTATATTCCCATATCAAAGCGTCTATTATCCCCCATAGAATGCCGATTATCCGCATAAATACACGATTTATCACATATTAAATAATTGTTAAATATTACTTACATATTATTAACAGATTTACATAATATATTGATTTTTACACGACAGTGTGATAAACTCTTCACCGTTAAATCGTTAATGAAAAGGGGATAAAAATGAATAGTAAATTACAAATACTTGTTGCGGATGACGACGAGGCATATGCCAAGGAGCTGTGCGCATGCATAAATACACAGGATGGATTTACCGCGGCAGGCTACGCGCTGAACGGAGCCGAGGCGCTTGAGCTTACACAGCTCATACGCCCCGACGCTGTAATTCTTGACCTGCTCATGCCTGTACTGGATGGTATTGGATTCCTAAGGCGGCTTGAGGTCTCGGATAATCGAAAAAAGCCTATAATTATTATGATGTCGCATTCATCCATGCCAAAGATCATAACGTCAGCCATATCCAACGGAGCAGATTATTTCATGGTAAAGCCTCAATCCTGCCGCGTGATATGCGATACCATAAAAGATTTGAGAGCAGCGGCGGCTGTTATAAGTCCCGCTGAAGCTATACACGAAGACAAACTCACCATAGAGAACCATGTAAGCCGTTTTATACGAAATCTCGGGATACCCGCGCATCTTGACGGCTATAAATATATCCGTGACGCGATAATGTTAGCCACCGCCGACATGAGTATCCTCACACCTATAACCAAAAAGCTCTACCCCATGATAGCTGAACGCTACGGAACTACAAAGAGCTGTGTTGAGCGCGCTATACGTCATGCTATCAGCGTATCATGGTTGCGCGGAAGCAGAAACATGTTCAATGATATATTCGGCTATTCAGCCGATGACTCGGCACGCCGTCCAACAAATTCGGAATATATTGCAATGGCGGCAGATGATTTCCGCCTGCGCTGTAAATACGGCGCAATGCTCAAATGAGCGACAGTCGATAAGCTCCCGCCTCACGGCGCGGCTGATAATTCACAGAATATTGGTGACTATATATAGAGGATCCATTACATTTTTCATACATGTTTTTCAATCATGCGGAGCGCACCGCGGCTTTTGCCCTGTCGCGCTCTGTTTTTTATGCAAATAATAGGATATATAAAATATTTATATGTTATCCATACTGTTCTGACGCGTTACTTTTTTTAATACGTCATTTTTCACGCCTTTTTCTTGAAAAATCTCTAATTTTTGACCCCAAAAAAACCGCATAACTGCGCGATTTTTAACGCATACTGAAAAAAATATGTTACTACTCAGGTATGAAAAATCGCATAATAAAGGCATTGTGCAAAACGTAGAAAATAAAAATAA
>CALXSS010000108.1 GCA_944391225.1 uncultured Clostridia bacterium | reverse complement strand
CGCCATCGGGGGCTCGAACCCCGGACACCCTGATTAAGAGTCAGGTGCTCTACCAACTGAGCTAATAGCGCATATTTATGCTGTTTCCTAACAGCATAAGATATAATACCACAAATCACCCGTTTTGTCAATACCTTTTTTTAATTTATTTTGTAAAAATTACATTGAGTATGCGTTAACTGCTTTGCAGATAAGCTACAATATATTTGGGAGAGTAAAGTATAAGAGAGAGAAGCCACGGGGCAAATGTTAAAAACTGTCTCCGTGGCAGCGTAAAAGGTGTTGTACGGGTGATCTGTGATAAGAGGCTGGTTTTGTCAGTCAAGCTCTACCTTGAATACAACAGGGTATTTGCTTGAAACATTTTTAGTTGAGATATGAAGTCCTTCTTCATCTCGCGAATACTGCGGCTGCTCGTCAAAGCCGAGAACTGAAACGTTCTTTATTATGCCGTGGAAAAGCGGGAGCTTGCTCGCGTCAGCCTCTGCAAGCGACTTTACTGTGATGCTCTGCGATTCGGGGTAACAGAGCGCGAATACGTACAGGCTGCCGCCGTTTGCCGTAAATCTCATATCCTCAGATGTGAAGGTCCTTGCGGCTGAGTCGGTAAACTGACCCTCCTCGATTTTGGTAGGACCCTCAGCTGAATATTTCCATACCTTGGAGCCATAAACAGCCTCGCCGTTCGTTTTCATCCATTTTCCTATTTCTGAAAGGATGTGCTTATCCTCATCAGGTATTGTTCCGTCGGCTCTCGGACCAACGTTCAGCAGGAGTCTGCCGTTCTTGCTTATTATATCTATAAAATCGCGGATTATCTCAGCCGGATCCTTATAGCTGTTGTTTTCTGTATAGCACCATGAATTTCTTGCCACAGCCGTATCGGTCTGCCAGATATAAGGCTTTGGATCGGCGAACTGACCGCGCTCTATATCGAGCACTGCTGTTCCGAACATGAAGGCATCGTGCTTGTAGTTTATAACTACCTCAGTATTTCTCTCTATAGCTCTGTTGTAGTAATATGCCGCGAATTTTCTCAAATACGGCTTTACTGAGCTGTGCTGTATCCACCAGTCAAAATATATGATCTTAGGATCGAATCTGTCAACTATCTCGCAGCAGCGCACAAGCCAGTCCTCAAGAAATTCCTTTGTCGGAACAGGCTCTGAGAACAGGTCGTGATGGTTGCCCTCAGGCATAGCGGGATAGTAGAAATCCCCCTCTTTTTCGCTGTCTGTTATGTCGCTTTCAAATTCCTTGCCGTGTCCCATGAAGAACCAGTGCTCTACTCTGTGCGAGGAGGCTCCGTTTATCATGCCTTCGCCGTTGATGCTTGATGAGAGCTCGCCTACAACGTCGCGGTGCGGACCCATCTCAAACGCGTTCCAGTGTGAGATGTCACTTTTGTACATCTGGAATCCGTCGTGGTGCTCTGCCACCGGCACAACATACTGTGCTCCGGAATCCTTGAATACCTTTGCCCATTCGTCAGGATCAAAATTTTCAGCCTTGAACATCGGTATAAAATCCTTGTAACCGAAATCCTTGTGCTTGCCGTATGTCTTTATATGGTGCTCATATTCGTCAGTGCCCTGTATATACATATTGCGCGAATACCATTCGTTGCCGAATGCCGGAACGCTGTAGATGCCCCAGTGGATGAAGATACCGAACTTGGCGTCCTTATACCACTGCGGAACGGTGTACTGTGCGAGTGAATCCCATGTGTCCTTGAATTTTCCGTTTTCTATAACGGAATCTATTTTTTTCAGATATTCCTGCTTGTTCATAGAAATGCTCCTTTCCGCATGTAAACTGTTTTTCATTATGGCATTATTGTAACACAGCCGCGCGCAAAAATAAATGAACAAATGCGCTGTCAATAATAAAAAAATGACGCGTTTATCCGCCGTGTGATTGACAAATAAAAAAGTGTATGATAAAATTCGAGTATAATATTACTGCAACAAAAGAAAGGCGGCGGCAGCATGAGCTTTGACGAGGAAATACGCGAGCTGAATATCCGCTGTACTGTGGGAGGTACGCGGTTCAGGATAATAGACTCAAATCACGGTGTATTTATGCACACGTTTCCGGAGCATATGCACAGTTTTTTTGAGCTGCACTATGTTATCGGCGGAAAAGGCGTGCTGATAGTTGACGGCAGGGAATACGAGCTCAGGGCGGGGGTCACGTTCATAACCGCGCCGCGGACCGCGCACACCCAGATAAATGATAAAACGGACAATATGGAGGAATACTTTGTCGCGTTCGAGATAGACGGGCAAAAGAGCGGGCATATTGACGCCGCATGGCAGAGGATAGCGGAGCAGCGGTTTGCCATAGGCGAAAGCCGCCATAATGCGCAAGCCTGCTTTGAGGAGATAGAGCGAGAATTAAAAGAAAAGAAGTATGGATATATCGAGGCGGCGGAAACTCTTTATTCTATGATACTTATACGGGCGGCGCGCGACCTTTACCGCGCTGAGGACGCAGGTCATAAGCGCGCGACTGTAGATGAGATGCGGCTGTCGCTGATAGATCAGGCTATGCTGTTCAGGTTCAGCACTATCACGCTAAGCGAGCTTTCGGAGCTTGTAAGGCTGCACCCGCGCCACATACAGCGGCTCATAAAGGAAAAATACGGGATGAGCTTTGCGGAGCTCAGAAAACAGATACGCATGAACAACGCCGCGGAGCTGTTGAGCGCCGACGAGAGCATCAGCATAGACGAGGTCGCCGCGCAGCTTGGCTACAGTGACAGATTTTATTTTTCAAAGCAGTTTAAGGAGTATTTCGGCGAGACGCCCGCTGAATACAGGGATAAGACGAGTGCGGGCAGAACAGCCAAAAAATGAAAAATACAGGTTAATATAGTTCAATATATCCGTTGAATAATGAATATAGTATAAGACAATTCCTGTGCGGGGTGGTATAATCGTTATATCATAATGCTGCGGAGGGAAGAAAGATGATCGGAAATTTCAGGATAGACAGGAGCACAGGGTTCAGGATAATAACCGAAGCGGACGCGGACAGCGCGGTAAAAATGGCAGCTGAGGAGCTGTCGCGTGATTTATGGAAAGTTACCGGAGCGGCAGAGGATGACAGCAGCCGCGCGGAGATATTCATATATACTGCCGGTACAGGAGATATGCCGGAGTTTATGCGCGGTATCCTGCCGTCTGATGAGGCGGGAGCATACAGGAAAGAGGGGTATGCTCTCGCAGCCAGGGGCGGAAAGCTGTATATAGCCGGAGCAGACAGGCGCGGAACTGTATACGGCATATACGAGCTTTCAAAAATGGCAGGCGTATCGCCCTGGTATTGGTGGACTGATGTGCCGGTGAAAAAGATAGAAAGGCTTGTGCTGAAAAACGGGCTTGTCATAGCGGATCACCCGTCGATAGAATACCGCGGCATATTCATAAATGACGAGGAGGAGCTTGAAAACTGGGTAAAGGCGCATATGGGCGAGGACACGATAGGCACACTCACCTACAGGCGCGTATTTGAGCTTTTGCTGAGGCTCAGAGCGAACTATATATGGCCGGCTATGCACGTGAACTCATTCAATGTGAAGCGGGAGAACGGCGAGCTGGCAGACCGTATGGGAATAATAGTAGGTACCTCGCACTGTGATATGCTCATGCGCAGCAACAACCATGAGTGGAACGCATGGCTGAAAGAAACGGGCTTGCAGGGAACCGAATATGATTATTCAATAGATGGTCAGAACAGGGAAAATATAGACCGTTACTGGCGTGAGAGCGTAGAGCAGAACAGGGATTTTGAGGTCAGCTGGTCGCTGGGCATGCGCGGCATACACGACTGGGGAATGGCAGCCTCGGAAATAGACAGGGCATGCTCTGGCAAGTCTGAAAGACTGGAAAAAAGGAAGCTGCTGCTTGAGGGCATAATCAGAAAACAACGGGAGCTTATAAGCGGATATGCACCGGAGAATAAGGGGATACAGATATTTATCCCATATAAGGAGGTGCTTGAGCTGTATAATGCGGGGCTGGAGGTGCCGGAGGATGTTACGATAGTGCGGGTAAACGACAATTTCGGTTATGTAAGGTCGTATCCTGATGCGGAGGAGAGAAAACGCAGCGGAGGTCACGGTCTGTATTATCATACCTCATACTGGGGAGCTCCGGGAATGGATTATCTGTTTATAAGCTCGCTGCCGCATGCGCACATGAAATATGAGCTTGACAAGGCGTATGAAAACGGCATAAAAAAGCTGTGGATATTGAACGCGGGAGCAATAAAGCCTTTGGAGCAGGATATAGAGTTCTTTCTCGACCGCGCGTGGGAAATGGGCAGAAAATCGGCGGATACCGATGATGTTATGGGCTATATCGAAAAGAGGATCAACCGCGATTTCAGCGGCAGTCACGGAGCGGAATGCAGCCGTATACTGACAGATTTTGCGCAGATAACCAATGTACGTAAGCTTGAGCATATGAAAGAGGACGCGTTCAGCCTTGATGCTTATGGTGATGAGTGGTCAGACAGGATAAACAGGCTCAGGGCTTGCTATGACATAGGGAACAGGATATATTCCTCTCTGCCCGAAAATGAGAAAGCGGCGTTTTTTCAGCTAATACTGATGAAGATACATGCGTCATATTATATAAACAGCGAGTATTACTATGCCGACAGGAGCCGCAAAAGCTTTGCGGAGGGAAAGCTCCGCGCGGCTGTGGAATGCACAGAACGCTCAGCGTTTTTTGACGGGGCAAAGCGCAGGATGCTTGAATACTATAACAACGTTATGTCTGGCGGAAAATGGAGCGGCATACTTACTCCTGAGCTGTATCCGCCGCCTGTTTACGCTATGCACCCGCTGTGCAGCCGTTGCATAGTGACAGGCAGTCCGCGGCTTATTGTGAGCGCTGAGGGCGGAGCAGAGGACGGAACAATACATATATACGGAAATGAAAGGAAATGGATAGATATTGCCAACGGCGGCAGCGGCAGGATAGGCTATTATGTATGCTGCTCCGAGGGCGTGGGTATATCCTCATACAGCGGAGTGGCAGAGAGTGAGGTCAGGCTCGAGGTATGGATGGAGGAGGAGTGCGTGAACGGAACTGTCAGCATATGCGGCTCGGACGGGTCTGAGACGGAATACAGAATGGTCCATCATGATGCGGGTTTTGGTGTGTGCGAGGAAAAGGACGGCAGGATAGTTATAAACGCATCAGATATTGAGGGCGGCAGAACGATAGAGTATGCGGGACGGTACGAGGGCGCGCTCAGAGAGCTTACCAACTGCGGAGACAGCGCAAGAGCGGAGATCTATTTAAAAACTCCCGGCAGGCATATGATAGAGCTGTACAGATTCCCGTCAATTGCGCCGGGCGGCAGGATATTTGCGCGTATAGCAGCCGACGGCGCGGAGGTAACGGCAGGATCAGAGGCGGTCGATGAATGGCGCGGAGCATGGCGCGAAAATGTGATGAATAACGCTGACCGCGTAACGGCGGAGCTGCCATATATGGAGGCAGGTGTCCATACTATTGAAATTACTGCGGGGAGCAGATATTTTGCATTTTCAAGAGCGGTGATATATACAGGCGCATACAGAAAGAATAATCTGGGTATCGAGCCGCGGAGCAATGCTCTGCCTGTGTTTGACGGCTGTATCCCTATTTACGGGGAGCTGGAGCTGAAACCGCGTCCACAGATATACACCCGCTGCCGCGACTGGAGCGGAGACAGGCTGTGCGGCACGAATATAAGAATAATGAGCAGCGAGTGGGCAAAGCCGTGCGCTGTGTCAGAATACGGGAGCTGCCGCGAAAGAAACGGCGATATTCTCATAGACGCCGCGTGCGCTTTTGCAAACGATGAAAGGGCATATACGGAAAACGGCGGATGGCTCTGCTGCAGCGGCACATCATACGGTGAAACGGGCATGGCGGCATACACTGAGCCGGACGGCGAGGTGTTTATATCAGAAGTGAACGCGCCTAAGTTAAACTACAATATCAGCGTTGACAGCTCCGGCAAATATACCATGTGGATACTTACAAAGATCAATGAGGAAAGCTTTCAGAGTATCATAGTTGGTGTGGACGGCGAGTTTCAGCCGGTATCGGAGCAGTTTATGCAGGGGAATATCTGGTCTTATGAGGCAAAGCAGATATGGAGATGGATACCGTTTACAGAGCTGTATCTGGAAAATGGCGTGCGTACCCTGAGTATAGCGTCGCAGCGTCCGGGAATGAGGATAGACAGAATATTTCTGACACAGACGGACGAGCTGCCGCCTACAGATCAGAACTGGGGTTGATATATCAATGGAAATATACGAGCATTATACGAATGACTTTTTTGAGATAGAGTATGTTGAGCGCGGCAGAAAATTCAATATGCCGATGCTGCATTATCATAACGCATATGAGATAATGATAATAGAAAAGGGTGAGCGCGAGCTGCTCTATGAAAATAAGATATACAGTCTGTCCGCTCATGACGCTATAATGTTCCGCTCTAACGCGGTTCACCGCAATGCAGGAGGCACGCCCTTTGCAAGGACAGTGATATATTTTACGGATAAGTATATGGATCTGTATTTCAGCGAGGCGGCAAAAAGGCAGCTTTTATCATGCTTTGAGAATGAATGCGTGTCGCTGTCGGAGGATGAGTATATGCAGGCTGCCCGCTGTACAAAGCGTATGCTTCAAGGATCCGGCAGCGGCTGCGTATTCATATATCTTGCGGAGGTGCTGAGTATCCTGAACGGCGCCAAAGTATACAGCTGCGATCAGAAAAGGTACGGCAAGAATCTTATGCTCATAAGAGTGATGGAGTATATAGATAAAAACTATCAGAACATAGAGGGTATCTCGGAGATAGCGGACGATCTGAATATAACAAAGCAGTATCTTTGCAGACTTGTAAAGCGCGGCACAGGACTTACTGTAACACAGTATATCAACAGTGTCAGGATAAGGCGGGCATGTGAGATGATACTCCGCGGTGGCAGAACGGTTACAGAGATATGCTATGAATGCGGATTCAATTCCTCAGCGTATTTCTGCAAGACATTTAAAAGGATAATGAATATGACGCCAACACAGTATAGTGAAAGATAGGTACAGAGGAGGCTGTTGCAAAACTCAACGAGTTTGCAACAGTCTTGGTAATACAATAAAAAAGGCTTTGCAGATCTGCAAAGCCTT
>CALXSS010000107.1 GCA_944391225.1 uncultured Clostridia bacterium | reverse complement strand
GGTTGCGTAGGTCTGAGAGCACTCGCGCAAGATTGTGCATCTGTCTGAGATTTATCTTGCCTGTATCGTATGTGAGAGTGGAGGTGCCAACCTTTACAACGATACGGTTGTTTTTATTCTTCATTTCATTTGTTCCTTTCAGGATTTGTTTCCTATCTATTATAACTCCAAAGCAATGATTTGTAAAGCCCTTTTGTAAGTTTTCTCATAATAAAAAGGTTATTTAATAAATATTGTGGTTTAGTATATCTGTAATATAGTCAATTGATAACTTTCCGAGTTCTTGCAGGGTAAGATGTTATGTCAAGTGTGACATGTCTTACACTTTCTTCTTTGTGATAAAGTATTGCGCAGGCTTCTTTATGCAATGGTACAGCCACATCTGTTATACATGGCATAACTTTGCGCTTATAATATACGGTATTTTTCCGGAGGAAATGTTCGCGTTATTGTCTTTTTGATCATGCGGAAAACATTACCGGTTGACGCGGAGCTTGGCGCATAGTATAATATAAGCCTAATGGTGATAATTTTAAGTGATCGTTTTGGTACAATATAAACAGAACGGCGTATCGGAAGGATCACAGGAGATAAGCAACTAAGGAGTGTGAGCTTTGGTACATATATATAAAATACTGACAGCGGCAGCGGCGGCGCTGTTTCCGCTGTCAGCGTCGGCTGAGGGGCTGCCGCCGCGGATAATGAATGGCAGTTTTGAGCAGCCGTATTTCTATGACGTGTTTTCGCGCTACAGCGGCGCGGCAGAGACGCCAAAGGTCGTGACTAACACACAGTCGGGCGATGATATAACTATGCGTTCGACCTCGGCGTGGATGGTAACGTCAAAGAAAACCTTTGAGCAGATAAGCGGAAATTCATTTTACTGGGACACAACAGCGTATAACAGGCGTATAGAGCTTGTGTCAGCCTCGGACGAGTTCGGGACGCCCACAAGCGGAGTGGGGAGCTATCTTGCGGTGAACACGTCCGCGGCTCACGGCGCGCAGCTTGCGGAGCTGGTGGCAGAGGAGGAGTCCTCGCTGTATCAGAACATATCCACAAAGCCCGGCTCAACGCTCACGTGGTCGCTCTCGCACCGCGCGAGAGCAAACAGGCAGACAAATGATACAATGGCAGTATTCATAGGCGCGAAACAGGAGGGGCTTACAAAGTCGGCAGCGGCGGCGAACGATATATTCAAGCAGATGGCTATGCTGCTATATGCAGATTTTGACAATATGCAGCCGGGCATGACGGAGCGCGCCGTAAAGCTTTATTCAACGCCTGTACAGGATGGTATGGAGGTCACTGAGGAGAGCGTTTCAAGGGTGAGAACAGATAAATGCTCGCAGGAGTGGTTCTGTTGGATAATAACAAGCGACAAACCGGACTGGAGAGAGTATTCTGATACATACCGTGTACCGGCGGGGCAGAATGAGACTACTCTCGCGTTCACAGCTCTGACGTCGGGTGTCTCGGGCAGTTCGCAGACCTCAAATACAGGCAATCTTATCGATAATGTAAGGCTGGGCATAATGCATCAGCTGATGGTCAGTGCAAAGAGCGGCGGCAGCGGCATTGTTCGGTATGACGGAGCTGCCGTACCTGAAACAGTCGCAGCTGGAAGTGAGCCGTTCACAGTCAACCTTGCTGAGGGTACGGAGGCGGTCATATCCGCTGTGCCTGATGAGGGATATTCGTTTGTGGGCGCAGTTACGGAAAACGGGATAATATTTGCTGACAGCTTTGAATATGACGCGGATTCGGGGGCGTACAGGCTGACGGCGTCCATGGATACCTCGCGTTATTTTATGCTGCTGTTTGCAAAGACCGGATGCGTTATATATGATCCAAATCAGGGCAGCTTTATCGGCAGCGGCAAGCCGGTCGGGGGAGATGGCGGACAACTGGAATATTCGATCACGGAGGATCTGCCGCTTTCGCAGCACAGCGCGCCCGAAAACGGCGGACGCGAGTTTGCAGGCTGGCGCGTGTTTGCGGACGGCTCGGGCGACGAGGGGCTGTTCATACCGGCTGAGCACCGCATTGAGTACAATAATAACGGCGTGTTCGATATATACTGGAACGACGGAGAGGAAAAGCATATCTCAGTTCCGACAAAGAACGACATGGTATTGTTTCTGGCAGAATATAAATACAGTGTGTCAGTAAATGCGTGCTATATCGGCGTAGACGGTGAAACGCAGCATAACGACACAGCCGGGGGCACGGCATTTATAAACGGCGCTGACCGCGTACATCTGCATTCGGGCGAGAGTTTTACAGTATCGGCGATGCCTAAGCCGGGTTATGAGTTCAAGGGCTGGTACTATACGTATGACGACGATGAAACAGGAAAAGTATATATTATCCCCGATACGGATACGGAGTATTCGAGTATATTTTCAGCCGGAGCGGATATAACGGTTCATGCGCGTTTTGTGGAGATAGCAGTAGAGCCGCGTCTGTTTACTGCAGCGGAGGATGAGGCAGCAGCGGAGCTGCTCGCGGCAGAGGGCATGAGCGAGGCTCTTACAGGCGGCTACGGAGGCGGCAAATATGGAAACACTATAGCGACAGCGTTCAGTATAACCCGTGATTTTTCAGGAACAGAGTCGCTGCCCGGCGGCGTCTGGACTGTGTATCTGCCAACAAACAGCGCGTTTATAAAAATACCTGATGGCGAGGAGGATAGTTCTGTTTATACTAATGTTGATCTGGAAAACCCTGTTGTTTCTGATTCGTATGGGGTGGATCATAACAAAGGCTCAATATATGGAATGCAGAGCTCCGCTATTGGCAGAACTGAGATGTTCAGGCTTTACGCGGGCAGCGGCTCAGGTGTGGTGCTCACAGATGCTACGGTAAAATTCGGGCTTGTAATTGACAATCTGTATGCGCCGAACGCGTCGGCGGGATTTAAAATAACCTCGGAAAAGCCGTCAGGCATTCCGTCGCTTGATTTGGATAACTCTATTCATACAGAATACGGCTCAGGCGGCTATGAGCATGACGAGTCCGCGCTTGGCGGAAAATGAGAAAGGAGCATCATATGAACAAGTATACCGCGCCGTCGCTGCAAATAAGCTATTTTGATACTGTTGCGGCTGAAAGCTATCTCAGCGGCGCCGTAACAAACGCCGCTATCGACGGCAATACCGATGCGCTCAAGCAGGGGTCGGCAGCGGCGAGAACTGTCCGGCTGCAAACCATAATCCGCCTTAACCGCGGTGACAATTGATAAGAAAATAGCATCAAAAAGGGGCTGTAGTTTGCAACAGCCTCTTTTGTGTTTTGCCCAAAGTATAAAAAAATAAATATTTAATTACAATATATGCCGTATATTAGCATAAAGTAGTATTAATTTAGCGTATTTACATTATTTTTGATTTTTTTAACGTATTTACATTTTTTTAATTTTTTTGGTATATTTATATTTTTTTGATTTTTTTCTTGACATATTACCCATTTTAAGGTATAATATCTATAGATTAGAGCGATTTAAGAGTGTATTTTAAAGTTGGGCGCTTAAATATATAGATATTGCAGTTTTGTTTTTGTAACTTTTTTATGTACGGTATTCTTGGTTGATGACTTTACGTATTTATTTGAGGAAAACAATAATTACATATGTCTGTATATTTCAGCGCCCTTTTTTTATGTGTTTAAACTCTTAGACTATGAGAAAAAGAACTGCCTTGACAATAATAACATTGGATTTTGGCATTTGCGCTTTGGAGGTTTTTAGTATTGAAGATTATGATATGCGATGATGAGATTAGTGAACTGAGAAATATTGAGGGATTTGTTGCAGAATATGCCAAAATACATTTGGAGCTGTTGATTGAAATCAAATGTTTTACCAATCCCTTGGAGCTGCTGGAGGATATCGATAAAAACGGCACGCCCGATATTGCGTTGCTTGATATATGTATGCCGGGTATACTTGGGACTGAAATAGCAAGAGAAATCATGTGCAAAAGCGAGGAAAGCACCGATATTATTTTTCTTACAACAAGTCCAGACTTTGCGGTTGAAGCATTTTCACTGCATGTGAGTGATTATTTGAGCAAGCCTTATACAAAGGAAAGATTTGGAGACGCGCTTGACAGAGTAATGAAAAAAAGAGAAAAACACAGGTTAGTTCCTATTTCGTGTGGCAAAGAGGTATATAGGGTAGAATTGCGAAACGTATTATATGCGGAGGTTAAAAACCATACTGTTGAAATTCATATGGAATCCGGCAGATGTCTTAAAACGCGCACGCCGCTCATAAAACTAATGGAGTTGTTAAAGGATGTTGACAGCTTTACCTTGGTAGGAGCTTCGTATATAGTTAATTTTACATATGTACAAAGCCTGCTTTCCGGCACTCTTGAAATGACAAATGGCGATGTCATTCCGGTACCGAGACGCTTGAGAAGCAATATAGAAAAGCAATATTTTGATTTTTATATGAAGGAGGCTACAGGAAAATGATACTGCAGAGTACAAGCCTAATGCTTATAGTTTTGATGCATGTTGTTTGCTTTTATATCATGACTGAGCGAAAGTATTCTGCAAAAAAAACAGTTTTGATCTATACGGGATATATAGTTGCTTTTGTAGGTCTGGCGCTGATCACTTCGCGGCTGTTATTCAACATCAAGTCTGTATATGCTATTTCCTTGGCGTTTGTAAGCACCATTCTTGCTGCTTTTATTCTTTTTATTAACGTCTCGTCAGATCCTATTTGTAAAAAGGTGTTTTTGTTTTTATGCTATTCAACAATGTTCTGCATTTTCTATTGTTGTTCCGTGATAGTGGTGGGCATTTGGTTTGAGGATAGCTTTGACACAGCTGCTTTGTATACAAAATCGGCTATCAGAATATTTCTGTATCTGCCGGCTATATGGGCATATATTCGCTTTTTGCGCCCGGCAATTCGCGAGGTTTCGGGTTCAAATAAAAAGGTCTGGTACTCGATCTCTCTGGTTTCTGTGCTGTTTTTGATTGTGTTTTCGGTTTTTTTGATCGTTTATTACGTGGAAAATGACTATAGGTTGTGGCACAGTGTTTTGTTTGGCGTGACTGTAATGATCTATTGTTCGGTTTTGTGGATTATTTTTGGCTTGATCCGCTATATGAAAGAGGAAAGCAGAACGGAAATGGTAGAAAAAAATATGGAATACCTGCAGCAACAGCTAAAAACTGCTGAAGAAAATGAATTATTTGCAAAAACTATCCGGCATGATTTCCGGCATCATAACCAGAATATCGCCGTTCTTCTGAAAAAAGGTAATATTGACGAGGCGTTGGGGTATATTCAACAGTACAACGAGAGTATTGAAGCAATAAAGCCGAAAGTATTCTGTCCGAATGTCACAGTAAATGCGATTTTAGCAAGCTTTTGTCATATCGCCCAAAGCAATGGGATTGCATTTTCTGCCGCTGCTGATACGCCACAGAAATCGGTCATAGCGGATATAGATCTTGTCGCTATTATCTCTAATCTTTTAGAGAATGCTGTGAATGGCTGCAAGGAATGCGGAACTCAAGGCGAAATTACAATAAATATCAGATCAGTAGCAAATAAGGTGGTTATTGTTTGCAGCAATACCTGCAGTGAGAATGTAAAAATCATCGATAATATGATTAATAATAAAGGCGTTGGAATTGATAGCATAATAGCGTCTTCAAGAAAGTACAATGGCGATATCAGCTACAGGAAAGAAGACGGTGTTTTGACCGCTTGTATCATTCTAAAAACACTAAAGTTAAGCTTTTTTTGACCAATCACGCAAAATAAACGACCAATTATGAAAAAACACTCTCAAAAGTATGATTTTTTTGTATAATCTCAAGGAACCGTGTATTAACGATAAACTAAAAAGTACAATACAGATAATAACAAATGAAAAAAGCAATATCATTGTCGCTGCTTGCGCAAGTCTTTTTAAGAGGTAGAGGTATTAATTTGAAGAAATGTATAAGGAGATGATGTGAATGGATAATAAAAAGAATTTTGCCGGCAGGATTGCGGCTGCCGTTCTCGCCGCCGTCGCTGCCTTTGCCGCTGCGATATGTGTTTCAGCGGAGGGATATAACACTAAAATAATGAACAGCAGCTTTGAAACGCCGAATTTTTATGATGTTATAAGTAAGGTTCAGAATACTCAGATACAGATCGGTTACGGCAATGATCAAATAACTTTTACCAATGGTACGGCATACCTCGTAACATCAAAGAGCAGGTTTGAGGAAATAACGGGCGATCAGTTTTACTGGAACACCACGGCAAGCGACAACCGAATGGAGATAGTTACGGCGGTAAATCAGGCGGGAACTGGTGAAGCCGGCGATCTGGGCGGCTATTTCGGATACGATGTCAATAATAACCGCTCTGCGGCTCACGGAAACCAGTTTGCGGAGCTCGTGGCGGAGGAGGAGTCCTCGCTGTTTCAGACTATCTCAACTGATCCGGGCGCCACGCTCACCTGGTCGCTTGCTCACAGAGCGAGGTTTCACAAAAATAATCAACTGATAACGACCGACAGTATGGCGCTGTTTATAGGTCCTGAGCAGAGCGGACTGAAAAAGAAATATTCTACATCAAACGACATTTTTAAACAGATGGCTCTGCTGCTGTATACCGATTTTAATAATATGAAGGTCGGTATGGCAGACAGGGCGGTAAAGCTCTATTCAAAGCCAATATCTGACGGCATGAAGATAGATGAGAGCTGTGTCTCGACTATAGAGACAGATGAATGCACACAGGAGTGGTTCTGCTGGATAATCACGAGCGATAATCAGGACTGGTACAGATATTCCGACACCTACAAGGTGCCGAAAGGTCAGACAAAAACAACACTTGCGTTCACCGCTCTCAACAGCGCGAGCGACGGCACAGTCAATTACGTGAACGAGGGCAATCTGCTCGACGATATTCAGCTGAGCGTTATGCACCAGCTGACTGTAAGAGCTAACATAGGCGGACAGGGAGTTGTGAGCTATACATATGACGATGTATATCAAGATGACAGTGTCAGCAGTGATAATTCACCGTATATAAAGAGCTTTGACGAGGGCACAGCAGTTTCTGTTACAGCAGCTGCTGATAAAGATTATACTTTTGTGGGAGCGATGGTAGACGGCGTGCTCAAGAGCGCGTCCGATTTTAATAATAATAATAATAATAACGGATCTTACAAGCTTACAATGGATAAAGACCACAGCGTGATCCTGTATTTTTCAAAGACAGCATATGTTGTATATGATCCGAACAAGGGCAGCTTTAA
>CALXSS010000106.1 GCA_944391225.1 uncultured Clostridia bacterium | reverse complement strand
ATGAAGAAGTTTAAAATTTGGGCTATCATGGCTGTTTTATCATTATCCACTGTTACGGCAACCGCTGCGCCGATACCAAGAGAGACGCTGCCCATCAACGCTACAGAAGAGCAGGCGCAAATTGTTGAAAATTTGATCGCCGATATTCTTGATGATGTTCAAGCTGATAAGCTCGGCTTCGCATTAGCTGCAGGATATGCAAATACAAGGATCAGACAAGCTGTTACATCAAACCAAACTGACGGCAACGGTTACGGAGTATTATCACCGATTGCGCGGAAAGCTATTCGATACTACCGTGATTTATTATTACGCCCCGATTTCTATAGGGAAACCGAAGATAAATTAAGGGTGTTGCTTGCGGATTTACTGCTTGATGTGCAAAACGGCAAGGACTGCAGCACTGCTTATGATGAAGCGAGAATGATGATTTACAAATCCGTTGACGCATCATTCGATCCCGATACGGATATGACCGGAGACTTTTGCTATTGGAATGTGCCATCGGTCGACGCTGCTGAATTTACAATAGCAAGGAAACTTCTGAACGAGGCGCATAATACATATTTACAGAAATAAGTAAATTTAAGGTGCAGATCGCGGTCTGCACCTTTTTAAGTGGAATATTAAAAGCCGAGTTTTTACAGGTCGAATGATACTATACACATCCCTAAATTCTAATTGCCGAATATATAGGTTTTATGCGGTTTACGACACTTCTAAATGACCACGGTACAGGTTATTCGTGGTCTTTATTCTTTGCCCTGCTCTTGTATACGTTATATCTGTTTTTGCATTGAGGGCTGCAAAATACGGCTTTGGGTCGGTTTGCTTTAAAGACTTTATTGCAGTGTTTGCAGATTTTAAGCGGATTTTGTTCGTTCGCAAGCATAAGGCTGAACATCATCTGTATTGCAAGAGCTAACGACTGAAAATCCCATACAATGGTGGGTTTATCAAGCAGCTCTATATGATAGCTCGGCGAGATACCGTCAAAGCAAGCCATAGCCTGGCGGTAAACGTCTTTTGTGGTTTCATCAAGTTTATCATAATCCTTGTAATACAATGTGCTTGTAACAAATGTAAACGCCCAATCCTTAAACTGCTTTACGAGCCAGTCGTATCGTTCGGCGTAGCTGCGCTGAAATTCCATATTAACTGCCATCGGTCGGTTGCTCATAGTCATAGCAAGCGCCATCATATCATTATTGCCGCTGACATTGAAAGAAACGGCATCGTTGTTCTTAGCTATTTCAGGCATGTCAAATGGAAAGAAAATTTCAATATAGTCCTCTGTTGACATTGCCTCTTCTTTGATAAACTGATTTTTTATTAAATATACCGCGTCATAGTCCATGAATTTAGGAGTAGTCGTCAAAGACGTCATAAGTCCGAGCAAGCCATACTCAGAGACAAAACCGAAAACTGCTCCGGCTATATCTTCATCTGTTGAATTCTTGCTCATGCAGGTCAAGCCGACGTTCAACGCATCGATAACCATTTGTTCCGAATTTTCCAATGGATCAAATATCTTGACTGTTGCATTGTCGGCAGGCATAACATACAAGGTACCATCATCTGACTGTACCAAATCATAGTCGCTGTATTTTACCCAATGAGAGCTTGTACGTTTAAAAATATTCTCCATGATCATCCCTGTCCCCAATCATCAATATGATATTTTTTCATCAATTCTTTTGCAAAGTCCTTACCACGTTCTGTGAGATAAACTGATTTTGACCTCGATGGATGACTACCTTGTCTTATATAATCCTTGTCATCCAATTCATTTAGAATACCAAAATCATAGCCTTTCCAAGCAAAACAGTCATTGGGATTGAAGCTATCACGATCTTTGAAACGAGATAAATACATAAGTATCATCGTTAATTCTTGCATTGCGTCTTTTGGGTTAATATTCTCCATGATCTCACCTCAGTTTCTTGTAATCTATTATATTATCTTATATATTACCACTATTATTCGTTGGTGTCAATCAGTTTTCGATAATTTGCGACAAATTTTTTCTCTTGTGCTGTCATACTGTGTTGTTTCTTGAAAATCAGATATTCATACATCTTTTTTCGTATTTTGTTTAAAAACGTTTTCCTGACCTTTCTGATATTCCTGTCCGATTGCCCGCGTATTTGAGCGATATGTACTGTGCTGTAGCCTCTTATCATATAGTATAAAATCTCTTTGTGTTCGTCCGTTAATTCGGATATTATCTGTGACAGATACGGTTCTGTTATAAGCTCCTGCAGCTCATGCGGACAGTTATATATTGCTTCAATAAAATCGCCCTTTTGGATCTGTTTCCACAAGTATTTGTTAATGCTTCGCGGAAAACAAATGCCGTTTTCATCGGCATTGTAGTCAAGCGGGATATTATCACCGCGGCATATTTCGTGATAGCGCTCTTTTCGTTCTCTGTTGGCGTCACGCTTATCCCATAATTCAATCACCTTTTGAAAATCATCTTCGGTTCTCGCCGCATTTTCAAGACGTTCAAGCGCCGCTGCTTTTATATCACGCTTTAGCTGCTTTTCTGCGGAAGTGTCAGACCCGTCGTACTTATATATTTCCGTTCCTGATAAGGCGGCATTTTCTTTTTCTAATTCAGTTTTAAGTCGTTCGCTTTCGTTTTCAAACACCGCCTATATTACCTCCCCCAAAAAAATTATAAATATTTTTTTTAACAGTTCCGTTTTACCCCTCAGATTTCTCCTATTGGTATAGGGTAATCTATATTATATACTTTAGATTACTTTTTGTCAAGAGGTATTAATAATTGGTTGATATAAGAAGGGTAGAAGCGTTTGTATCCATACATTATTACCTTTGACGATATACTGCACAGCAAAGGAGGACATAATATGCAGAATTACATTTTTATGAGCAAGAGAATCGGAACCACTACACACAGAGTAAAAATATATACCAATGAAAACGGCACAGAAACTATGGAAGATAAAATTTTACGGATAATTTCAAATCACCCATTGGCAAGCGACAAAAATTGTGGTATAATGAATATACCGCAAATGAGCCGTTCAGCCTGAAAGGAGTTACTATGATAACTAACAACAGGCAGACGGAGGAGAAAATCACAGCCTTGTATGAAAGACTTTCAAAGGACGACGGTGTTTCGGAGGAAAGCAACAGCATTATAAACCAAAAGATAATGCTTGAGAAATACGCCAAAGACAACGGTTTTTCCAACACAGCCCATTATACTGACGACGGGTATTCGGGAGGTAATTTTGAAAGACCAAGTTGGAAACAGCTCGTTGCAGATATTGAGGATGGCAAGGTCGGCTGTGTTATTGCAAAGGATATGAGCCGTATAGGGCGCGATTATCTGCAAACCGGCTTTTATACCGAGGCCTTATTCAGACAGCATGGCGTTCGGTTTATCGCCATATCAAATGGTGTTGACAGTGATATTGAGGGCAGCAATGAATTTGCGCCGTTCCTCAATATTATGAATGAATGGTATTTACGCGACTGCAGCCGTAAATCGAAGGCTGCACACAAGGCAAGGAGCGATGCAGGCAAGCCTACAAGCAGCAGCGCCACCTACGGATATAAAAAGGACCCGGAAGACAAGAATCATTGGATAATCGATGAAGAAGCTGCTGCGGTCGTAAAGAGGATATTCAATCTGACTATTGAAGGTAAAGGTCCGGGGCAGATAGCGAGGATCTTGAAAGCCGATAAAATTGAACGGCCGTCAATGTATCTTGCACGTCATAATCAGGGTACATATCAAAACGTTGCAAATACCGATGAGCCGTATTTTTGGAGAATAGGGACCATTACTCGTATTTTAGCCAAACCTGAATATTTGGGGCATACGGTGAATTTCCGTTATCACAAAAGGCATTACAAGGACAAATACCCTGTTGAAATGCCACGGGAAGAATGGATCATTATCGAGAACACGCACGAGCCGATAGTTGATAAAGAAACATGGGAGCTTGTACAGAAGCTGCGGAAAACGCCACGTCGTGCTGACAATGAAGAATGCGAAGCGAACCCACTGACAGGACTGGTTTACTGTGTCGACTGCGGAGCGAAAATGTACAATCACCGCGCAAGAAGCGGCAAATGGAAGGGCGAACGAAAGGTAGCCCCCGAAACAGGGCTGTTCCCGCATGACCATTACGACTGTTCAACCTTTAATTTATCTCGGTACAGGAATAATAGAAAGTGTTTTGGACATTATATCAACACTATTGCATTAAGAGCAATTATTTTGGACGCCATAAGATTGACAAGCAAATATGCGATAGAAAACAGAGATGAATTTATTGCAAAGGTGCGTGAGGCTTCGCAGATACAGCAGGCGGATAAGGCAAAGGAACTCAAAAAACAGCTTACCAAAAACAAAAAACGTTATTCCGAACTGGATAATATAATCAAAAAGCTGTATGAATCTTATGCGGTAGGAAAAATATCCGAAAAGCGTTTTGATATGTTGTCTGAGGAATACGAAGCGGAGCAAGCCGAGATAGAAACGGTTATTCATGATATGCAGAGGCAGCTTGACAGCTTTAATGAGGATACAGGCCGTGCCAATCAGTTTTTGGAGCTTGCGGAAAAGTACACAAATTTTGATAAGCTTACAACTCCTATGATAAACAAATTTATTGATAAAATCGTTGTTCACGCGCCTGACAAGTCAACGGGCGAAAGAATACAGGATGTTGATATTTACTTGAAATTTATAGGTAAGTTTGATGTACCGGTGCCCGAGCCTACGCCGGAGGAATTGGCAGCGGCGGAAAAACTGCGTTTGAAACGGCAGAAACAGCGTGAAGCCAACAAACGGTACAGAGAAAAGCAAAAAAGACTTAAGCTTGAAGCACAAGAACAAAAGGAACGATCGGAATAATATACGCATTTAAGCGGCTTATGAGAAATCATGAGCCGCTCTTTAATGTATACAAAGAAAGGACTTGATATTATGACAAATAACGCAATAGTGATCGGTATCGACCATGGCTACGGAAATATAAAAACAGCTCACACTTGTTTTAAAGCAGGAGTTGCCGCTTATGATAAAGAGCCGACATTTAAGAGCAATATGCTGGTATACGGTGGCAAATATTATATTATCGGCGAGGAACACAAAGAATTTACAGCAGACAAAATGATTGATATGGACTATTATATCCTCACTCTTGCTGCTGTTGCAAGAGAAATGAATATACGAAAAATAATATCAGCGGATATTCACATAGCGGCAGGGCTGCCGCTCACTTGGGTAATTGAACAGAAAGAAAATTTTAAGCAGTATCTTCTGCAGAATGCATCGGTAGATTTTAAATTTAAGGACATTGATTATCATGTCAACTTCGTAGGGGCAGATATATTCCCACAAGGGTTTTCCGCTGTAGCCGATCGCCTGCGTGAGTTTAAGGGCGTAAACATGCTTGCCGACATCGGCAACGGTACAATGAATGTAATGTATATAAACGAGTGCAGACCGTCCGAAAAGAAATGCTTTACTGAAAAATATGGTACAAACCAATGTATGCTTGCCGTTCGTGAAAGTTTGATGAAGCAGTATGGTGTCAGCGTTGATGAGACAGTGCTTGAAAGAGTGATAAAAACGGGTACTGCTGACATCGGTGAAAAATATTTGACCGTTATTCGGAATACCGCATCGGAATATGTTGAGGGCATATTCCGTCGGCTGCGTGAACATGAGTACGATGAGGAGCTTATGCGTCTGTACGTTGTCGGCGGCGGAGGGTGCATGATCAAAAACTTCGGCAAATTTAATCCAGAGCGAGTGATCATCAATGATGATATTTGCGCCACAGCTAAAGGTTATGAATTCCTTGCACAGCGTAAAATGAGAAGAAACGGCGGTGTACAGTGAACAGAAAAATTATAAACACAAATATTCGGTTTAATCTTGATAGCGAGGCGGATCGCAAAGCGTGGAAGCATTTACGTAATATGGACAGAAAGAAATATAAGTCATATACAAAAGCTGTTGTTATTGCGTTAAATGACTATTTTGACAGACAGGAACGACTTGCCAACGATGCATATCTTGAAACACGAGAAAAAGAGGACGCTTTTCTGAAGAAGGTGCTCGATACAGTAAAACAAGGCTTCCAAGAATACTCTGCGGCCGGGCTTTTCAGCGGGCTGACACAACTGATGAACAAGACGCAGTCAGCCGAGCCGACAGTTGCAAACGTCGGCAATGACGATTATGACGACACTGCTCTTGAGTTTGCAGACAGCTTTTAAATGACAGTAAATCGGCGTGGTTGACTGTTTATAAAATCAATATTGACAGTAAAAACACAGCAGTTTCTGTTACTTTTTCATAGAGGTAACGGACACTGTTATTTTTATGCTTTTTACTGTTAAATATAAAAATTATAACAGAAAGAGGTGCTGTTTATGACAGAAAACGAAAAGAAATTATTACAAGCCAAGCACAGACTTGAACAGGCACAGAACCGAAGCCGCGATAAAGAGCGTAAAGCCCGGACAAGGCGGCTCATTCAAGAGGGAGCTATCTTGGAAAAGGTGTTGCCGAATATCACATCGGTAGCGCTCGATGATTTAGAGTGATACCTACGAAGTAATTTATGGCAGTAATATTTACACTGGGCGTTCCGAGGGATCGGGGCGTCCTTTTTCTATTCCCGAAGGGCGCACTTATACACCACCGATAAATCGGCGGTGATACTGTCCGCCTGTGGCGGCAGACGTTGCGCCCTTGCAGGGTGCGCCGATAATCACGACAAGCGTAATTATCGGTACAGCCGCTTTGCAGGAGTGTTCCCCTGCAAGGCATTGTTACCAATGCCAAATGAGCTTTGCTCATTTACCCGGCTGTAGGCGAAAACCTGTCACTGACAGCTTTTCGCAATGATGAGCTAACGCTCATTTTCTTTTTAAAAAAGAAACAAAAATTTGTATCCGCGCAACGGATTTTCGGAGGTGTTGCTTATAGCAATCCATCATTTTGAAGCAAAAGTAATTTCTCGCGGAACAGGACGCTCAGTCGCGGCGGCTGCCGCATACGCGTCCTGTTCGCAGATTTACAATGATTACGACGGTGTAAATCATGATTATACCCGCAAGAAAGGATGTGTTTACAGTGAGATCTTTTTGACGCAAAATGCACCGACAGAATGGCAAGACCGTGCGCAGCTATGGAACGCAGCTGAAGCAGCTGAAAAATCAAAGGACAGCCAACTGGCACGGGAGCTGATCGTTGCTCTGCCGATAGAATTGGCGCTCAACGACTGGAAGTCCATGCTCAAAGATTTTATCGAAGAAGAATGTACAGACAAGGGCATGTGCGCCGATGTGAGCATCCATGACACTGACGGTCACAATCCTCATGCTCACATCCTGCTCACAATGCGTCCTCTTGACGATAAAGGCAAGTGGCAGGCTAAGACGCAGAAAGAATATCTTTGTAAGCGCGGCGATGAAGAACAAGGCTTTACAGCAGCCGAATTTAAGGCGA
>CALXSS010000105.1 GCA_944391225.1 uncultured Clostridia bacterium | reverse complement strand
CGCCATCGGGGGCTCGAACCCCGGACACCCTGATTAAGAGTCAGGTGCTCTACCAACTGAGCTAATAGCGCATATTTTGTTTTTGTGTTATCTCCTGAACACAAGAAATATAATACCACAATACATATCATTTGTCAACAGTTTTTTTGATTTTTTTCGGAAAAAAATAATTATTTGTTTAAACTGTACACGAATGTGGTATATAAATTATAGCTAATACACAAATTTGTCATATGAGGAAATTATTTTGCAACCTTTTGATATGCTCAAAGGTATTATTAATAGATAACAGACAGATCAAAATACGTATCGGAGGGAGTGAGAAAGATGAAAAGACTTACAGTGATCCTGTTGGCGCTGGCGTTGCTTTCGGGAACGAGTGTGTATGCAGCGCAGCCGCTTAACGAGAATGATGAGCAGGTCACAGCCGCAGCATCTGCCGGAGTGCTCGAGGGCACTGATGAGGGCTATGAGCTGGAGCGGAATGTGACAAGAGCAGAGGCGCTTGTTTTTATTTCCCGGCTGACCGGTCTGAATGGGGCAGGAAACAATACGCCGTTTGAGGATGTAAAAGGACACTGGGCAGAAGCTGTTATAGCCGCGTTCTATGCAGCCGGATATATAGACGGAACTGGCGAGACCGCATTTGAACCTGACAGGGCTGTAACTGGTGCGGAGTTTATGAAGATGCTGCTCAGCGCTTCGGGCGAATCCGGAGTTACTCTTGAAAACGCATATGAGAGGGCTGTGTCATTTGGACTGCTGGGAGATGAAACGGTCCGGGAGCTGGTTATGGATAATGAGGCGCTGTCAAGGAGCGATACTGTAAGGCTCTGCTATGACTATATGAGCCGGCAGACGCATACTCCGGATCTTACTGAAAAGCTGTTGAGCTTCATGCCGGAGGATGAAAGCTATATGATCTCGCCTTATTCCATAAAGACGGCGTTCGCGATGGCTGCGAACGGAATGGCAGGCGAGACAAAGGAGCAGCTGCTTGAGGTATTGGGTATCGAGGATCTTGAGGCTTATAATGAGGAGATAAAGGAAATGATGGAGCGGTATGCGAATGATAAGGTCATAACATTCAATACCGCAAATTCGACCTGGATATTCAGTGATAACACAGATAGCAGCTTTACCGACAGCTATAAAAATATTCTCACAAACAGCTATAAGGCGGAGGCTTACGAGGTAACAAACGATGAGGCAGTGGAGAAGATAAACGGCTGGGTGAGCGACAAGACCGAAAAGCGGATAGACAGCATTCTTGATGAGAAGAGCTTTGAGGCTATGCAGGACGAATTGCTTGCAATGCTCATAAACGCTGTGTATTTCAAAGCTGCCTGGCAGAACCAGTTTAACGCAGCTCTTACCGAAAAGGATACTTTTACAGGAGCTGACGGCACAGAATACGAGCTTGATTTTATGCACAACAACGGCACCTACAGATATTTTGACAGCGGAGACATGCAGATCATTGAGCTGCCGTACAGCAGGAGAAATGACGAGGGCGAAACAAGCGGGCTTAATATTTCAATGTACGCCGCAAAGGGCGATTATGATTATCACAAGGCTGTATCTGCGATCGATAAGCTGGATATTAAAAATGTGCGTCTTAGCTTCCCTAAGTTCAGAACGGAATATGAAACAGGTCTGACGGATATATTCAGGGAGCTTGGAGCGGTCGATATGCTTGCCCCTGAAAAGGCGGATATGAGCGCGATGTTTGATAATGAGGACGCTTATATCAGTTCCGCTATACATAAGACATATATAGACGTGGACGAGAACGGCACTGAGGCTGCCGCAGTGACTGCTATAAGCGTAGGGACATCGAGCGCGCCGATAGAGATAATAGATGTGGATTATAACACTCCGTTTATGTATCTTATCCGCGACAACGATACGGGTGAGATAATATTTGCCGGAGAATTTAAAGGAGAGGGGCAATAACAATGAATAAGAAGATAATATCAATCATAACAGCGGCGGTCATGACTGCCGGCATGAGTGTGAGCGTATCGGCTGAATACAGCTACGATCAGCTCATACTGGAGGTGAAAAACAGAGTGGATATACCGTCTGAATATACTGAGTTCAAGAATACCGGGCAGTACGAGGAGGAGGACGGAACAAAGACATATATGTTCACCTGGACTAACGAAAATGAGGATAGATATAATGAAATATATCTGACCTGCGAGGGTGACGGATTTATTACGAGATATAATAACAATAAGGAGTCAAACGGCGATTATGAGATGCTCGGCATGGATGCCGACAAGGCTTATAATACTGCGCAGAGCTTTGTTATGAAAGCAGATCCGGAGCTGAAGGGTATAGCTGAGCTGCGCGAGGCTGAGGGCGCCTATTACGGCGGCATGTCGTTTGATATTTACGGCATATTCTACGGCACAGAATATTATAACAGGATAGGCAGAGTTGTTGTAAACAGCGATTATGTTGTAACATCGTTCAGTGTTGAGCTGCCGGAAATAGAGGCTCCGGCAGAAGGAACGGAGTATATAGACAATGCGGCTGGATTCGCGGCGTATATGGAGAAGATAGGACCGGAAACAGTATACCGCACCTACCGTGATGATGAGGATAAGCTGTGCGTGTTCGCGGCGTATCAGAGACGTGACCGCGAATGTATAAACGCTCTGAGCGGCGAGGCTGAAAAGTATGATAACTATGCGTATAAGTATGATTCCATGGCGACAGCTGAGGATGCCGCATCAGGAGGAAGTGCTAACAGCGGCTACAGAGAGCTGAATGAAAGTGAGATAGCGCAGATGGCAGAGCTGAACAGCCTTATAACAAAGGATAAAGCCCTTGGCATCATCAAGGAGAGGACAGGAATGGAGCTTGCTCCGACAAGGACCGATCTCAATCAGGATATTGACGGCGGCTATAGCTACAGCTTCTCATCAGACAATATGAGCGCGGGAGTGAATGCCGTAAACGGAGATATAAATTATATATACTTCAATATAAAGGCAGGCGCAAAGGACGAAAGCACATTTGCCGGATACGATCTTTCAGACGGAGCTGCTGCATCTGAGCTTATAAAGCTGCTCGCGCCCACAGATGGAGCGCTCTACAGCTATAAGGCGGCAGATACTGATGAGTCGGTTGATGAGGATATAAAGATAAGCAGGTCAGGATTTGAATATCTTGTAAACGGCATAAGAGTTGATGGAGTCAGCGCATCGGTATACAAGAGCTCAAGCTCGAGCGGAACATATTACAGTGTGAGCGTGCCGAGTCTTTCAGCGTACAAGGCTCTTGACTATCCTAAGCCGGAGACCTTCAAGAGCGTTGATGAGGTGTTCACATCTCCCGAGTTTGTAAAGCTCAGATATGTTGAGTCTGAGGACGGCATCAAGGCGGCATATATTACCGATTCGTTCCTGAAGAATGCGATCACAGGCGAGGACGTCAATTATATGAACGAAAAGGATAAACCGGTAAGCTATACATATACAGATATAGACGGACACTGGGTAAAGGATACAGCGGAGCAGCTGTCCCGCGCGGGAATAGGCTTTGAGGGCGGAGAGCTCAAGCCCGATCAAGCTGTGACTGAGGCGGAGGCGACAGAGCTTTTGAGCGGATTATTCTACCGCGTTGTGCCGCTCAGAGCTGAAAATGGAGCGCCGGCGGAAATGACTGCCGACAAACTTCTAACAAGACGCGGCGCGGCAAAGCTTATAATAAAGGCTATGCAGCTTGAAAAGATAGCGGAGATGGACATATTCGCCCAGCCTTATACAGATGTAACGGAGGATATGGGCGCGATAGCTCTGTTAAAGGGCTATGGAGTTATAGCATCGGATACAGATACGTTCAGACCTGACGATACTCTCACCCGTGCCGAGCTTTTACAGCTCATATATAATACGCTTACTACGGCATATTAACATATCATGCTTGATATTGATCAGGAAACATGGTATAATACAGATGGCGGCTGATGCTGCCATCTGTATTATTTTTTTGAACAGAAAAGAGGTCTTATATGAGGAACAGGATTCTTGATATGCTTAAAAATGCCGATAACTACATATCAGGCGAGCAGATGAGCCGCGAGCTGGGAATATCGCGAGCGGCGGTATGGAAGCATATAAAAAAGCTTAAGTCAGAGGGGTATGATATACTTTCTGTAACAAACAAGGGCTACAGGCTGAAAAGTGTTCCCGATTGCATAGATGTGTCAAGAATATCAGCTTCGCTGAAAACGGAGTATATAGCGCGTAATATAAGGTATGTAAATGTTACCGATTCGACAAATGACGAGGCCAAGCGCTGCTCTGATATGCCCGACGGCTCGCTCATAATAGCCGAGGTGCAGACCGCCGGAAAGGGACGGCTCGGGCGCGCGTGGACGTCGCCGCGCGGTGCCGGGGTATGGATGACGCTGCTGCTGAAGCCGGAGATAGATCCATACCGCGTATCACAGATAACGCTTATCGCGGGTATAGCGGTATGTCATGCTATAGGAAAAGACGCGCGGATAAAGTGGCCGAACGATATCGTTATAGGCGGGAAAAAGACGTGCGGGATACTCACCGAAATGGCTGCGGAAACTGACAGGATAGCGTATGTGCTCTGCGGCATAGGCATAAATGTGAATACGCCTGATTTTCCGGCGGAGCTTAAGGACAAGGCGACGTCTATGTATATAGAAACCGGTGTAATGCAGGACAGGGAGGAGGTAGCCGCAAAAACTCTCAACGAGTTTGAGCGGCTGTACAATATATTTATAAAGGAAGGGTTCGCGCCGCTGCTTGACGAATACAGAAAAGACTGTGTTACGCTGAATAAGAAAGTCAGATTGATATATGATCATGAAACGGTGACTGGAACGGCTGTGGACGTCACGGAGGACGGCGCGCTCGTGGTGGACACGGACAAAGGAAGGCTCAATGTGACATCGGGAGAGGTAAGTGTGCGCGGGATCTACGGTTACATCTAACTTTTGAGAAAAATGCTCGTTGCATCTCGCACGCATTCGCTCGCTTGCGCACATTCGCATTGCTTGCTCATATGCGCAGCTTGTAGGGGCAGATAATATCTGCCCGCCAAAAACCTGGTTAGAGAATTATCCTCAAAAGCGCACTATGCTGTGTAGTGGAAAAAATGCTCGCTGCATTACCAAGATCCGCGCGCTTGAGCACATGCGCATTGCTTGCGCACATTCGCATTGCTTGCTCGTACGCGCAGCTTGTAGGGGCAGATAATATCTGCCCGCCAAAAACCTGGTTAGAGAATTATCCTCAAAAGCGCACTATGCTGTGTAGTGGAAAAAATGCTCGCTGCATTACCAAGATCCGCGCGCTTGAGCACATGCGCATTGCTTGCTCATACGCGCAGCTTGTAGGGGCAGATAATATCTGCCCGCCGGAAACCGGGTTAGAGCATTTTCCTTAAACAAATATGAACTGTTTGTGAATTATTAGCACTCAACCTTGTTGAGTGCTAATTTTATATTGACATTTTAATGCAGTGGTGTTATAATTGGATTATCGGGCATAGCGCCCGGCTTTTTTATCGTCCGCGCCGCGGACGCATGCAGAGGAATGACCGTTTCCGGTCACACGAAATAACAAATAAGTAAGATTTTTATAGAGAGGTGTTTTATTATGGCAAAGGGCAATATTTCCGTTGATTCGGAGAACCTGTTTCCGATCATAAAAAAGTGGCTGTATTCAGATAAGGATATATTTTTAAGAGAGCTTGTATCAAACGGCTGTGACGCTATAACAAAGCTCAAGCAGGTAGCGCTTTCGGGAGATACTGAGGCGAGCGACGAATACAAGATAACAGTAAGAGTTGACAAGGAAGCAGGAAAGCTCATAGTGAGCGATAACGGTATCGGTATGACGGCTGAGGAGATAGACAAGTACATCAACCAGATAGCGTTTTCGGGAGCTACAGAGTTCCTTGAAAAGTATAAGGATGACAAGGACGCGGGCGCGCAGATAATAGGTCATTTCGGACTGGGCTTTTACAGCGCGTTCATGGTCGCTGACAGTGTTGAGATAGATTCGCTTTCGTATATGGAGGGCGCAAAGGCGGCTAAATGGGTATGCGACGGCAGCATGGAATTTGACATGACAGACGGCGAGAGAACAGAGCGCGGTACTACCATAACACTTAATATTGCCGAGGACAGCAAGGAGTTCATTGAACCGTTCAAGGTGCGCGAGATACTGCACAAATACTGTTCGTTCCTGCCTGTTGACATCTATCTTGAGGACGCTGCGGAGCCTGAGCCGGAGGCGAAGGAGGGCGAGGACGCGCCGGAGCCAAAGAAGCCTATAAACGACACTCATCCGCTGTGGATGAAGAAGCCGTCGGAGTGTACGGACGAGGAGTACAAGGAGTTCTATAGGAATGTGTTCATGGACTTCAACGAGCCTCTGTTCTGGATACATCTGAATGTTGACTATCCGTTCAACCTCAAGGGAATACTGTATTTCCCGAAGATCAATCACGAGTTTGCTGGTATGGAGGGACAGATCAAGCTGTTTAATAATCAGGTGTTCGTGGCTGATAATGTAAAAGAGGTAATACCGGAATTTCTTATGCTGCTTAAGGGTGTTATAGACTGTCCGGACCTGCCGCTGAATGTTTCAAGAAGCTTTTTGCAGAATGACGGATATGTAAAGAAGATATCCAGCCATATCACAAGAAAGGTAGCGGACAAGCTTGTTAGTCTTTATAACAACGACAAGGAGAATTACGAAAAGTATTGGGACGACATCAATATATTTGTGAAATACGGCTGTATCCGTGACGACAAGTTCTATGAAAAGGTAAAGGACGCTATAATATACAAGGATATAGACGGAAAGTATATGACTCTTGGCGAGTATACCGACGGTAAGGAAAAGGCGGAGGTATACTATGTTTCGGATATGAAGCAGCAGTCGCAGTATATAAACATGTTCAGGGAGCAGGGGCTGAATGCTCTTGATCTGCCGAGCATGATGGATACGCATTTCATATCTTTCCTTGAGATGAAGAACCCTGATATAAAATTTAAGAGAATAGACTCAGCTCTTGCCGATACGGCAGAGGAAGCTGATAAGGACAGTGAAAGCAACAAGGCGATCGTTGAGATGTTCAAGAACGAGCTTAACGATGATAAGCTCAAGATAGAGGTGCAGAACCTCAAGAATGAGGAAATACCGGCTGTCATACTTCTGAGCGAGGAATCGCGCCGTATGCAGGAGATGTACAAGAGCTACGGACAGCAGTTTGCGGGAATGCCAGACATGTTCCATGATGAGTTCACTCTCGTGGTAAACGGAAACAACCAGCTAATAAAGAGACTTGAGAGCATGAGCGAGGAAAACAGAAAGCTTGTGATAGATCATGTATATGATCTTGCAAAGATCTCGCACAGCCCTCTTGACGCTGAACAGATGAGCAGATTTATTTCCCGCTCGAACGAGCTTTTGACAAAGCTGTTCTAAATAACAGAAACAAGGCAGAGGGGCTGTAGCAAAATGCACAGACCACATAAAGCGAAAAGAACAAAGCAGATAAGCCATTTTTTAAGGATACTG
>CALXSS010000104.1 GCA_944391225.1 uncultured Clostridia bacterium | reverse complement strand
AATCTCAACAGCCTGTAAACGGCACCACTGTGCTATATACAGGCTGTTTTTTCTCTTTTTAAGTGTCAAACTCGGGAATATTATAATATTTAGCACTGACAAATTCAGAGGCATTTTCAATATCATTGCAAAAATAATTGAAAAAAATTGATTTAAAGCGGTTGACAAAACAAAAAAGCGGTGATATAATACTGATAATAAATGCGATGAGAAAGACAGTAGCCTTTGCAAGCGCGGTTACAGAGAGGGAGTATCGTGGCTGGAAGTATTCCTGATCGCCGCAGAGGTGAACACCACTTTTGAGCAGTGGCAGAAAGGGCGATGCCTTAGTAAATCCACCGTGATTCTGCGTTAATGAATCTATTGAGTGACGGCGCTGCCGTAATCAGGATGGAACCGTGTAGATAATTGCACTCCTGAGCGAATACTTTTGTATTTGCCGGGAGTTTTTTTGTATAAACTCCGGCATAATATGAACACACTCATAAGAAAGGAAGTAAATTGATATGTCAGTAGAAATGAACGAGCTGCAAACATTAAGACACAGCGCGGCGCATATACTCGCGCAGGCTGTAAAGAGATTATTCCCGGAAGCGAAGCTTACTATAGGACCACCTATAGATAATGGCTTCTATTATGATTTTGATGTTGAAACACCTTTTTCACGCGAGGATCTTGACGCGCTTGAAAAGGAAATGAAAAAGATCGTCAAGGAAAACCTTAAGATAGAAAGATTCGAGCTGCCACGCGACGAGGCTCTTGAATTGATGAAAGACGAGCCATATAAGGTTGAGCTCATAAACGAGCTGCCGGAGGGGGAGACTATATCGTTCTACAAGCAGGGCGAGTTCACAGACCTTTGCGCAGGTCCTCATGTGAGATATACATCTAAGGTCAAAGCGTTCAAGCTCCTCTCAGCGACCGGCGCATATTGGCGCGGCGACGAGCACAACAAAATGCTCACAAGAATATATGGCACAGCATTCCAGACTAAGGACGAGCTTGAGGCGCATCTCGAGCAGCTGGAGGAGGCTAAGAAAAGAGATCATAACAGATTGGGACGTGAGCTTGAGCTGTTTACAACAAGCGACCTGATCGGTCAGGGTCTGCCCATTCTTCTTCCTAAGGGCGCGAGAATAGTACAGCTTTTGCAGCGATTTGTCGAGGACGAGGAGCAAAAGAGAGGCTGGCAGCTGACAAAAACTCCGTTCATGGCAAAGAGTGACCTTTATAAGGTATCAGGACACTGGGATCACTATAAGGACGGTATGTTCGTGCTGGGTGATGAGGAAAAGGACAAGGAGGTTTACGCTCTGCGTCCTATGACCTGTCCGTTCCAGTATCAGGCGTTCTTAAACAGAGGACGTTCCTACAGAGATCTGCCGATGCGCCTTAACGAGACCTCAACGCTGTTCAGAAACGAGGCATCGGGCGAGATGCACGGACTTATAAGAGTTCGTCAGTTCACTATATCCGAGGGACACCTTATGTGTACGCCGGAGCAGCTGGAGGACGAGTTTAGGGGCTGTCTGGAGCTTGCAAAGTATATGCTTGAAACTCTTGGTCTCTATGAGGATGTATCGTTCAGATTCTCACAGTGGGATCCGAATGACCGCGAAAAATATATAGGAACAGAGGAGCAGTGGAACGAGGCTCAGGGTTCAATGGAAAGGATCCTTAACGATCTCGGCATCGAATACAAGATAGGCGTGGGCGAGGCAGCATTCTATGGACCTAAGCTTGACATTCAGATCAAGAATGTTCACGGCAAGGAGGACACGCTCATAACGATCCAGATAGACCAGATGCTTGCCGAAAAGTTCGGTATGGAGTATGTTGACCGTGACGGTAAGAAGAAGAATCCATATATCATACACAGGACATCTATAGGCTGCTATGAAAGAACACTTGCGCTGCTTATTGAAAAATATGCAGGCGCGTTCCCGGTATGGCTTGCACCTGTTCAGTTAAGACTTCTGCCTATAGCTGACAGACATCTTGATTACACATACGAGGTCAAGAAAAAGCTTGAGGAAAACGGCATTATCAGAGTTGAGATAGATGACAGAAGTGAAAAGCTCGGCTTCAAGCTGCGCGAGGCTCAGCTTGAAAAGATCCCGTATATGATAGTAATAGGCGATAAGGATATAGAGCAGGGCGCTGTTTCAGTTCGTTCACGTAAGGAGGGCGATCTTGGCAGCATGCCTGTTGACAGCTTTATTGCAAGGATCAAGGAAGAGATAGACACTAAGAAGCTTTGACAATATAAACGGCGGCGGTGTTCCCAGCTGAGGGATTCCGCCGCCTTTAAGGTTATCACACAATCAGCCGCCGCGGCATAGTATACACAGACTATATCCGCGGAGGTGATCGCTGTGAGGCTGGGTATGTGTAAAAGACACAGATTTAAAAGACCGTTGATAATTGCCGTTTGTCTTGGTTTGCTCCTGTTTGGCACTCACAAGCTGCTCAAAAGAGCAGAGCCTGTGTTTGTGGCTCAGTCGTCGAACTATTCAAACACGGCTTTTACCGATCTTGTCAATAAATGCGTTTTGGAGGCGGCACAGTCGGAGGATTTCGCCGGATTTTTTGAGATAATTACAAACAGCTCTCAGCGAATAACCGCAATTGAAGCCGATACCGCTCAGATAAACAAGATCAAGTCTGAGCTGCTTATTAATATTCAGAACGCACTCAACGGTGATTATCCGGCGCATCTGTATATACCGCTCGGCAGTCTTTCGGGCTATTATCTTCTTTCATCGCTCGGCCCGTCTATTCCGGTCAAAATAATACCGATAAGTATTGTGAACGGGAGCTTTGATGAGGAATTTGTGTCTGTAGGCATAAATCAGGTAAAGCACAAAATATATCTTGAGGTGACGGTAGATATGCTCTATTCGGGATATTTGCTGCACGAAACAGAGAGAATAACAACATCCGTGCCTATTGCTGAAACAGTGATAGTCGGCGAGGTGCCCGAATATTACGGGTCAGGCATAGGTTTTGCGGAAATGAACGAATAACAAGTTTACATAAAAATATTATGTAAACTATTTGCGAGGTGTCATATGGATCCACAGAAAAGAATTGAGGAGCTTACAGAACAGCTCAATTATCATAATTATAAATATTATGTTGAAGACGCTCCGGAGATAAGCGATTTTGAATTTGACGCTCTGTTGCGCGAGCTTGAGGAGCTTGAGGAAAAATATCCTCAGTACCGCTCGCCGGTGTCGCCTACGGTAAGAGTAGGCGGCGAGGCGGCGTCTCAGTTTGAGGAGGTAACACACACCGTGCCTATGCAGAGCCTGCAAAAGGCATTTTCAAAGGAGGAGATACTCGACTTTGACAGGCGTGTACGCGAGGTGGTACCCTCGCCCGAATATGTAGTAGAGCATAAGATAGACGGTCTTTCTGTATCTATCGAGTATGAAAACGGCGTGCTTGTGCGCGGCTCAACACGCGGCGATGGTATAACAGGAGAGGATATTACAGAAAATATCAAGACTATTAGGACTATTCCTCTGAGATTAAAGGACGCTATTCCATTTCTTGAGGTGCGCGGCGAGGTATTCATGTCAGAGGAGAGCTTTTCAAGGCTCAATGCAGAGCTTGAGGAAACAGAGCAGCCGCTTTTTGCAAATCCGCGGAACGCGGCAGCCGGTTCACTAAGGCAGCTTGACCCCAAGATCGCGGCAAAGCGCGGGCTTGATATATTCGTGTTTAATATACAGCGCGTTGAGGGAGTGGAGATAACTGATCACATTGGCGGACTGAGGTTCTTAAAGGAACAGGGCTTTAAAACTATTCTCAATGACAGGGTATTCAAAACTATTGAAGATGCGTATGATCAGATAATGATAATAGGCGAGGAGCGAGGCTCGCTGCCGTTCGGCATAGACGGGGCAGTCGTAAAGGTCAACAGCTTTGCCGCGCGCTCTGCGCTCGGCTCAACAGCCAAGTTCCCGCGCTGGGCGATAGCGTACAAGTATCCGGCAGAGCGTCAGTCCACGGTTATACGCGATATAAAGATCCAGGTGGGCAGAACAGGCGTCCTGACGCCGCTTGCCATACTTGACACCGTGAGGATAGCGGGATCTAATGTATCGCGCGCGACGCTTCACAATATAGACTACATCCATGAAAAGGACATACGAATAAACGATACTGTTATAGTGGAAAAGGCAGGGGATATAATACCGGCTGTTGTCGAGGTGCTTAAGGAGGAGCGCAGCGGCGATGAGAAGGTGTTTGAAATGCCGGCTGTATGCCCGGAATGCGGCGCGGAGGTAGTACGCGAGGAGGGCGAGGCTGCTTACCGCTGTACAGGCATAAGCTGTCCGGCTCAGAGACTCAGGAACATAATACATTTTGTTTCGCGCCCTGCAATGGATATTGACGGACTGGGCGGCTCCAACGTTGAAAAGCTCGTTGAAAACGGACTGATAGAAAACGCGTCAGACCTCTATTATCTCGACTTTGAAAAGGCGGCAGAGCTGAGAGGTTTCGGCGAAAAATGGGCGTCAAATCTTAAAGCGGCGCTCGAAAGGTCAAAAACCAACCCGCTCTATAGATTGGTTTTTGGACTGGGTATAAGGCATATAGGAGAAAAGGCTGCAAAGCTGCTATCGGCTAAATATAAGACCATAGACGCGCTAATGGCAGCAGACCCTGAGGAGATGGCAGAAATACGCGATATAGGCGGGATCATGGCTGAATCTGTGGCTGAATTTTTCAGACAGGAGCAGAACAGAAGTTTTATAGAGCGTCTTAAGGCGGCAGGATTAAACTGTGTTGACGACAGCGAGGAAACAGCGCTTGATAACCGTTTTGAGGGAAAGACCTTTGTGCTTACAGGCACTCTGCAAAGATATAAAAGAGCCGAGGCAGCTGCGATAATAGAGAGCATGGGCGGAAAGACTTCGTCAAGCGTGTCAAAGAAAACGAGCTATGTGCTCGCGGGAGCTGAGGCGGGCAGCAAGCTTGACAAAGCAAATTCGCTTGGTATTCCTGTTATAAGCGAGGACGATTTTGACGAAATGATAAAATGAAGCAGGTCATAGTAGATTACAGAGCCGACAGAGAAAGCATAGACGCGATTAAGGCGGCAGGGCTTGAGGTCGTCCGCTCGATGAAAATAAGCTCTCTTTACAGCGAGGTGGACGGACACCCTGATATGCAGCTCCATATCGCAAACGGGAAAGCGATTTGCGCGCCTGAGGCATTCTTCTACTATTCGGAAATACTGAAAATAAAAACGATAAAAGGCTCAATAAATATAGGCTCATCATATCCGAATGACATATGCTACAACGCGTGTTCAATAGGCGGCTGTGTGCTGTGCTTTAGCAGGCACACAGCGCCGGAGATCCTTTCTGAATACAAGACGGTGATCGATACGCGTCAGGGATATTCCAAATGCAGCGTATGCGTTGTTGGTAAGGACGCCGCAATAACGGCAGATGAGGGCATATATAAGACTCTTACAGCGTGCGGTATTGATGTGCTTAAAATTTCTCCCGGCTTTATTGAGCTGTACGGCATGGGGGGATTCATAGGCGGTGCAAGCGGCATGATCTCAAAGGATCACATTGCTTTTAACGGAGAGCTGGGCGCACACCCTGACGGTGAAAGCATCAGGTCGTTCTGCCGCAGCCGCGGTATATATATAACTGAGCTGCGCAAGGGAACATTAAGGGATATAGGAACAATAATGCTTGTTCCTTAATAAGCGAATATAAAAGCCGTATCAGAGATGTAATTCAATGATACGGCTGTAATATTAAATATTGTATGTGTATTTCTAATTGCACTCATATAATCTCATCATTGTTGCGACAGCCTGTTCAACAGTATATGTTTCTTTAGGCGCAAATTCACTTTCTGACACTCCCTGCATAATGCCCATCGCTGTAATGGCAGCAACGGGTGATTTTGCCCAATCTGAAATAGAATACTCATCACTGTACATGTTGCCATAGCCCGGCTCTGCCATTGTTTTGTTTCCCAAAAAAACAGCTGTCCTGTAAAGCAGTGCGGCGGCTTGCTCACGTGTGATTGATTCGTCAGGTCTGAACGTCCCGTCTCCCATTCCTTCAATAATTCCCATCGATGCGAGATTCTCGACCTCTAAGTAACTGCAATCAGAAAATTTTGCTGAATTTGAGATCCCTCTTTCAGTTAAAATGTCTGATACTGCAAATTGAATACCTTTTCTGGAATCTGAATCAGGCTCAAATTCAGTGGCAGTCAGTCGATATGCCAGTCTGCAAAAATCATATCTTGTGACAGGCTGCGTGTATTTTTCATACAGATCATAAACCATCAGATTACATGCGGCAGCCTTTTCTATTTCAGGAACTGCCCATGGACTTGCATTTTCTGTTATAAGCAGGTTTTCACTGGGTATTTCTATATCGTCATTCGAGGTGAACTCTCTTTGATTATCTCCTTTAAATTCAACTTCATCGACCTGTCTGAGATATGTATGTTTTAAATTCGTGTCCGCGCTTGTCAGCGCTCCTCTTGAATTAGAAACGCGCGGAAGATACCACACATAGTTTTGCTTGATTTCACCGTGAGTTTCATATGCGTTTCCATACTTGCCGGCAATAATGCCACTGTTAGGATAAACAATATATGATCTACTTTTATCCTCATTCCAGAACTTGATATATTCTCCGTCGAGTGAGTATGCTGACAATGGAGCTATGACCCTCTCATAATTGAAATCCCAGTATACCTCAAGCCATTTTACTAAATCTGAATGATCTATATCGGCGCATTTCTTTTCAGTGTTGTTTACAATAACACCGTATTTTATATTATTTATATCATCGACACCTATTGCGTTATGGAATGGCAGGAATGGAGGCACTTCATTGCTGTTATTTAGTGTTATATTGATAGTGTGAGTTTCCGCGCTCCAATCATATGTGCCGTACTTTGCAAGCTCGTCGCTTTGAACCAGAACTGTGCCGTTTTCAAGCTCGAACACGTTTGCGGGAATGTCAGAATCAATATAAACCACGGCATCGGTCGTGTAAACCTTTTCACTTTCGCCTGAAGATGGTTCTTCTTTGGGAATGATCCCATTATCTTCATTTCGTGTAATTGTATATATACGCTGTCCGTCTGATTCGATTAGTTCTACGTCAAAACCATAATACTTAAGATCATTGACCCTAGTATATACGAATTGGTTTGGCAGCTGCGCTGCCGGTATAGAGCTGCCGTTAATAAAAAGCATATTATCCTTTAGCTCTGTTTCACCCACAGGCTCTCTTTCCGAGAGTACAGAGGCGCTCAAGCCAAACAAACTTATTATGAGAACTAAAAAGCATGTCAATATTTTTTTCATACCATTACCTCCTGTTCACAGTATTATTATAACAAATATTCCTTTCTTTTGCAACAGTAAACAAACAAAATGACCATGCTCTGTAAAATGAAAACGGCGCAGGGATATCTGCACCGTTTCAAAGTACATATATTAAGCTGTGTTTTTACATTACTGCAATGCGACCTGAGCAGCTGTCAGAGCCTCATTGTAAATGCGCAGATTGTCAATTGCTCCGTTAAGAGGCGTATCCCAGTTGTTTATTCCTACGAACACCTTTGTGGTTTCAT
>CALXSS010000103.1 GCA_944391225.1 uncultured Clostridia bacterium | reverse complement strand
TGCTCGATGACACCTTTTCAGATGGGTCAAAAATGATCCATTCGGTATTGTATATTATAGTAAATAGTGATATAATCTATACAGGAGGTATGTGATCATGGGCAATCATTTTGATATGGAAGCAAGGGTAGTGAAATTGATAAGCATTGACAATAAGGATTGTCTTTTTTCGGATAATAAAAAATATATTGTCCCTGAATATCAGCGTGACTACTCTTGGGGAGAGGAGCAGCTTAGAGAATTTGCTAAATCTATAAATCGCGCAATGTCCGGTAAAGGTGAAAAAGTATTTATGGGAACAGTCCAGTTTGCTGTAGACTCAAATAATCCGTATGAGTATCACATAATCGACGGGCAGCAGAGGATGACAACATTCATACTGTTGTGTAAATTGATAGGAATAGATATTATAAAGAATTGTAATCTTGAGATCAAAAATTTCAGAATCAATAATGATAATTTAATAAACGCGTTGGATTTCCGCGGCGATGCTGAAAAGAACAGATATTTAAAAAATATATTGCTTTTAAAGAAGGAATTTTCCGATACAGATCACAAAAAAATACTTAATGCTGTTTATGAAAATATTTATTTTGTCGAGCTGAAAACAATAAATATGGCTCTGCCGGAGGTGGTGGGGATCTTTAATACGATCAATACTACAGGATTGGATCTGAATTGTACAGATCTGTTCAAATTGCAGTACTATGAGTATTTAAAAGCCCGCTATCCGGAGCGTGATAATACAAATTTAATGTCAGAGATCTGCCAGATATATGAAAGGGTCAATGAATCAAAATACTGTGAAATGTGGCATGTATTGGATATGTACAAGCTGTGTATCGCGGCTGAAAATAATCTGAAATGGGATAAGCTGTCACAGAGTAACGAGAGGTTTTTTGAAGAAATACTAAACACGAGAACTATAAATAAATTTGATATTTTGAATTTCGACAGCTTTAAAAAAATGGTGGGATCATATATTGATTTTTACACAAGGATACGCGAGCTGAATAAAGAGCTTTTGGATTCTTTAAATGACAAAATAGATTTTTTTGCAACGGATCTGATCTGGAGCACCCGCTATGGCTGGAGATTCTGGACACTGCCTTTTGTGATAGCATATTTCGATAATGAATCAGATGTTTTAAAAAAATACAGCGGCGCGTTAAGTAAAGCCTTGCAAATCGCAAAATATTTGATCATATATTCTGTCAATTATGAAAAAGTAGTGAACGCGGCGCACAGCTTTATGTGCAATGAGATACTTCCTGCGATATACAGCAATGCGGAAGCTGATAAACTGATATGCGGTTCTGATCTGGACATGGGCAGATTTACATATTTTCTTAAGCATGGATTGAAAGAAAATTTAAAACGCGCTTTTATCGTATGTCAGCTTTCGGCTCTGCTTGAAGAGCTATCTCAAGGGAGTTCGATAATCGAAATAAAGAATAAGCTGTTCAGCTGGAATGAAAATCCTTATGATATTGAACACATTTGCGCGTGGAATAGAATACCCAAAGAAGATTCTGATCATAAATCAGAATATAATGCGATAGGTAACCTCGTTATACTTGAAAGGAATATCAACAGGAGCATAAAAGACAAAACGGTTAAAGAAAAAGTTAAGGACAATTCGTCAAAAAAGAATTATGGCGACAGTCATTTCAGCATCGTTAAAACTATTGCCGATAATATTAAAAATAATGAATACAAATGGGGTCTATCTGAAATAGAACAAAGAGCGGAATCAGAAACTGAGAAAATATGCAGCTTTCTGAAAATATAGAGTCAATGAGGTTTTAACTATACACTATGGTACTTAATTGCTGCATTGACATATAATTTTATGTGGTCATTTATTGCTGACAGCTTTAGAGTGGTTTTGTTACAGTCTGTTTCTGATTGCAAACAAAATTAATACTATAAGGGGTATCTGATGCGGCATGCTTTATTATTTGTTTTTTTGTGGTTGAAAATAAAGATAGTAAGTGGTATAATATACTAAACGATATCATTTTATTGATGAATTTTGCATGAGGAGGATGAGTATTATGTTAAAACAGTTGATCATCGGTTTTGCGGCAGCGGCGGCGCTGTCTGTGCATGTGTCGGCGATGGCTGCACAGGGCGGCGAATGCGGAGCGGAGGGCGGCAACGTTGTATGGACGCTTGAAAACGGCACGGTAATTATAAGCGGTACGGGAGCAATGGCTGATTATTCGGCTGTGGGAGAACCGAACAAGGGACCGTGGCTGCTCTGCGGCGAGGAGGTCAGAAATGCGGTCATCTCTGACGGGGTAACAAATGTAGGCATGCGCGCTTTTTACGGATGCGAAACGCTTGAAAGCGCGTATCTGGCAGACACCGTAACAACCATAGGCGGAGCAGCTTTCTATGACTGCGGCGAAAGCTTTACATCAGTAACAATACCTGCAGGGGTCAACAGTATAGAGCAGTCGGCGTTTTACGGCAATACTAATCTTGTGATAAAAGGCTATGAAGGCACATATGCTCAGCAGTTTGCCAATACTAAGGGGATAACCTTTGAATCTCTCGGAGCGGCGCAGCGCGATCAAATAACTGTATCGAATACTGATGAACTGCTTGCTGCCATAGGCTCGAACAGGGATATTATCTTAAATAACGGGATATATGTGCTTGATAATATGATAGAGCTTAACAATATATCAGATATTACAATAAAGGCGGCAGAGCTGGGCAAAGCAGAGCTGCTTTCAAAGGACGGCTATAATCCTGTAATAAAGCTGCTGAATGTTAAAAATGCGGAGCTTGACGGCTTGATACTCGGTCACGAGTCTATAAAGTATCAGGACGGCTGCGGCAGCTCGCAGTTTAGCTCGGGCTATGTTGTGCAGGCTAATAACTCCGATACTGTCAGTATTAAAAACTGCGACCTTTATGGCTGTGGAACGGTGGCTGTTGTTTTGAGCTATACCGATAATTTTACTGCGTCAGATTGTGTTCTGCGCGACTGCAAGGAATATATTGCGAGCATTGCGGGGGAGAACGTATGCTTTGAAAATTGTATCATAAGCGGCAACGCTTATGATACTGAATATGCTAAAACAAAGGCGGCAATAACCGTTATAGACTATCCGGCTGAGTTTAAAAGCTGTTGGTTCATGAATAATAACAGCGCTGTGCTTGAATATGCTATGGGCAACGTAAGCCTTTCATATCCCGATTCTGTATTTAGCGACAATGTATGGGACGAGGGAACTCCGGGCGAATATGGTGTATGCCTCAACGGCATAACATGGCAGATTGAGGATGGTATCTTAAAGCTTGGCTATCCAATAGAGCGCGGCGAAATAATCATAGAAAGTGAAACGGGTGAGGTGCTACCTTACAGCATGTACAGCCTGCCGTGGCGCGGAAAGAAGTACACAGATGTTGAAACGGCTCCCGGCGTTATATATGAAAATGAGCTTGGCGGCGAGTGCGGCGATAATGCCCGTTGGAGCTTTTCTGACGGTACTCTCACAATAGGCGGCAGCGGAGCTATAGCGGCATATAACGTGGGGACGAGTATGCCATGGAACGAGTTTGCGGGCGATATAAAGAGCGTTGTTATTGAGGAGGGAATAACTGAGATAGGCGCTAATGCGTTTTACAATATTCCATCTATCACATCTCTTACACTGCCGGAAAGCCTTGAAAAAATAGGTCTTTCAGCGTTCAGCGATTGTACGGGGATTGTCGATATAGTATTCCCATCGGGGCTTAAAACTATAGAATCGGCAGCGTTTGCCTACAGCGGTCTAAAGGATATAACGCTTAACGAGGGTCTTGAAGAGATTGGCGCGTCAGCGTTCGGTTCATGTTTCGATCTTGAAAGAGTTACACTGCCGTCAACACTTACTGTTCTTGGCTTCCGCGCGTTTTTCGGATGTACGGCATTGAAAGAAATAAACGCGGCGACAGGTAACAGTTTCAAATCTGTAAACGGCATACTTATGAGCGCGGACGGAAAACAGGTCATTCTCTGCCCTTACGCATACAAGAAAGATGTTATTGCCATTCCGTCAGGCGTTGAGGTAATAGGCGAGGATGCGTTCTTTGAAAATGGTTCGGATAAGATAATAATTCCGGACAGCGTAAAGAGCATTGGAAGCAGAGCGTTTGCCTGGTTCAGAGGAAAGAGCATAATCGTTCCGGCAAGCGTTGAGAGCATGGGCGAAGAAGCCTTTGCCTATATCCCGAATGCAGAAATGCTTGTTTACAGAAACTCATTTGCTCACAGCTATTTTGAGGAGCAGGGAATAAAATATGATTTCCTGCCTAAGATCGGCGGTATTTCAATGAAGGATGAAGGTGGATCAGTTGAGGTAACGGTAGAGGTTTCCGATGTCGGTAACGCGGCAGTTATCTGCGCAGGGGCGGACGGCGGCGCGCTTACAGGTGTTTCAGCTGTAGGCAGCGATGGCAGGGTGACGATGCCTGCGGGTACGGACTCTGTAAAGGTGTTCTGCTGGAACAGCTTTGATGATATGATACCGATTTGTCCGGTAACTGCTGAGAAGATCTAAATTAACATATAGTGTTTTGCCGCAGACAGTACCAGCTCTGCGCGGCAATAAAACGGACATAATAATAGGACGGTATTTTTCGGCTCTTTACTTAGCCGGTGAAAACCGTCCTTTTAAATTACTGTAATTATGCTGACAGGCTTTCCAGTCTTTTTTGCATAGTCTATAGTGTGTTTTGTTCCGCGCGATGCGCCGTCCCAGACAACAAGAACGCTGTCACATATATCGACCATCAGGTCGTTGCGCTTGAGCGGCGCGCCGCGCTTGTATTTGCTGTAGAGCGGCCTCAGTATCAGCTTTGATATCCTGTTCCTATCGGCGTACTGCTCCGCAAGCATATCAACACCATTTGCTCCGCCGCTTATTATAAGCTCAGTGTCGGGCGGGATATGAGGTGAGATGTCAAAATCGGTTATGCTCCTTGAGCCGGCTATAAGAAGTTTCATAGAATTGCTCCTTTTTGTATATAATTATATCATAATAATGTTATGGTGTCAATATGACACCATACAAATTGAAATCAATGTGGTATCATATTTTTGTACATTTCAATAAAGTATAATAATGATATAAGGAAGTGGAGTATCATGCCGGTGATTCGCACACAATTCACATTGCGTCTTGATCCGATAAATCATGTCAAGATAAAGAAAATCGCAGCAGCTGAATCAAGGACAATGACAAATATGATTGAATATATTATAAAAAAGGAAATAGAGCAATACGAGAAAGAAAACGGTGAAATTCCGGTTTCTGATGAAGAACTTTATCTCGAATAATATCTGCTGTCACTGTATGGCTTTTTTGTTCTTTTGCAAAAATAATATAATATAATCATGTATACGCCAAGTGCAATTTGCATATATGTTTTAAGTGCAAAAATTATGTATATATATGACTAGTTTTTGCATATATAATTATAGTATAGAATTGTAATAGCGTTAATATATACTATATTTGGAGCGTGATAATATGTTTAAAGTTCGCCATACAGAAGAAACGGTAAATAAAACATTCAGAATCCCGAAGTCTCTCCTTGACAAAATGTCTGAGATTGCCCAGAAAGAGAATGTATCGCTGAACAGCTTTGTGATCCAATGCTGTGAATATGCTGTCTCTAATCTTCAAGAATCGGATAATACAGCAGAAGAATGATCTGATGCAGTATATCTGTAATAATGTTGTTGTTACAGATATATTTTAGATGTTGTTTTATCTATTTTATCATTTTCAGAAATAGTTCTCTTTTTTCAGAGGGGAGCTTTATCCACGTTTCAAACAGCATTTTAAGCTCTGGTGTAAGCTCAATCATGTCATTATCAGCAAAGAATTGTGAAAGTGTTATGCCAAATGCCTTGCATATAGCTTCAAGTGTATATAAATTCGGTATCGTGTTTCGCTTGTAAATGTTTGAAACTGTTCCCTGAGAAAGACCGGCATTTTTTGCTATGCGATAATCAGACCAACCATATTCTGTCTGAAGTTTTTTCAGTCGCTTAAGAACATCCATTTGCTACCACCTTTCCCACTATCTGCATTGCTACTTTTATTATACTTCAATATTCTGAATTTTTATAGATAACAGTTGTAAACAAAATCATATTAAGCTTGTAGGCACTATAGTGAAAGCAGTACATATTGAGGTTTTGTTGATAATAGATATAAAATATTCAGCTTATCTTCTTGTGAACAGCTGGCGGATGCTATCCGCCCCTACGATCCCAGCATTTTAATATGAACCTGTATTATGCACACACCAGCTCTGTAGGGGCAGATATTATCTGCCCGCGTGACCCGATATAACATCATGCGTATGCTATCCGTCCAACAGGTCAGATCTATATTGGATCAAATCGGCTGTCTGCCGAGGATAATTCAGCAAAATTTAATGATTTGTTATTGATTTTGAAACAGAAATATGTTAAAATAAATAAACCTGATAGGAGAGCTGAAAGAGGAAAAGGCGAATTACGACATATTGACAGCGATGATGATATGTCTTGGCGACAGAGCAGGAGAAAACCACAAGGGCATATTAGAGCTGTTGGAGGTGCTGCTCTCGTCTGAGAGGACAACAGCGGAGAAGAAGAACGTGCTTGAAAGCCGGTTCGGTATAGCGATGACAGAGGAAATGGAAGGAGAGGTGACAGAAATGTGCAATCTCAGTGATGTGTTAGAGGAAAGAGCTATGGAAAAAGGCAGAGCTGAAGGCATGGAAACAGGCATGCAGAAGGGCATCATGCTTGGAGTGACTAATAATATAAAGCAGCTGATGGTGAATCTGAAAATGACAGCGGAGCAGGCGATGAACGCGCTTGGGATACCGAAGCAGGAGCAAGCAGAGTACATGAAGCTGATAGGACAGAAATAAAAATGGGGCTGTTGCAAATTTTTGCTACAGCCCCATAGACCTGTTTTATGATTTTGTATAGTCCTTAAAAAGAGTTCCGACTTTTTTTCCATCAATAATATCATAGAGAGAATCAATGTTCTTTCCGTTCAGTATTAGCATGCTTATACCTGCCTCGTTTGCTATTTTGGCTGCCTGGATTTTTGTGACCATTCCTCCGGTGCCAAGCTTGGAGCCGGCTCCGCCTGCGCTACCCTCAACCTCAGCAATATCCTCAACCCGCGATATGAGCTTGGCGTCAGGGTTCAGTTTGGGATCGGCGTCATAAAGACCGTCTATATCTGTGAAGAGTATGAGTAGATCTGCCTCTACAAGCTTTGCTACCACGGCTGAAAGTCTGTCGTTATCACCGAATTCTATTTCTTCAACAGATACAGTGTCGTTTTCATTCACTATTGGTATTATGCCCATTTCAAGCAGCGTGTCAAATGTGTTGCGCATATGCTGCTTGCGTTTTTCTCTGTCCACGTCAGAGCGCGTTAGAAGTATCTGAGCCACAATGTTCTGATACTCTGAGAACATATGGTCATACAGCGCCATCAGCTCACACTGACCTACAGCCGCAAGAGACTGCTTTACCTTTGTGTCTGTCGGCTTTTTGCTGATGCCAAGCTTGCCCATTGCCACGCCTATTGCGCCTGAGGATACGAGTATTACCTCATAACCGCGGTT
>CALXSS010000102.1 GCA_944391225.1 uncultured Clostridia bacterium | reverse complement strand
TGTAAAGGCAGACTGGTTTTTACTGAACGAGTTAGGCGCTTCGCCTTTGTAATAGATCGAGGCGAGAGGGGTATTGCAACGAACGTCCTGCGAGAATATCAGCTGTTCCTGTGCTGTGCTGATCTCGTTATAAAAGTAACTCGAGTCTTTTTTCTCATTTTTGCTTATACGCAGGAATTTTCCGCTGTTATCCTTTGTGATAACTATTTTGTTTGTAGTGTTTGAACCTATAATGTCCCAGCCTCCCAAAAGTGAGCGGTCAGAAGTATAATCGCCCTCCATTCCGTCCTCAAACATATTAAAGTTTGAAACGTATCCCGATTTTGGAAACAGTGTTCCTGACGGCTGAGAGCTGTTTCCCATTATTATGAGTGGTCTTTCAACAGTAAAGCTTTTTCCGCCATAGACTACTACAGCTTTTACCTTGCCATAATAGTTTTCAGAAGTGTTTCTAAGCTCAAATGCAATTTCAGGCTGATATTCGCTGTCTACCGTAACTTTTCCGTAGCTGTCGCAGTATTGCTTTGTACCGGGGAATACTGTGTTTTTATCATCAGTTGTAGGCTCGCCGTGCATTGTATAAAAACCGGTGAACGACCAGTCTATTTCAGGCTCTGCACGCTCGTCTGGATTCGCTGCCAGATCAGTTCCCGCCTCGCCGGTTATCTTAAGAGATATGGTATTCTTGTAGAAATCAGTACCGTTTGCGTCAGAGGACATTACAAGACGGTTATCTGTAGGATAGACAGCAAACTCAACACTCGCTGCTTTTTCTATGTACGATCCGTTTATGACCGCTTTTATTGTACAGTCGTTTGTTATTGGCAGTGATTTCAGAGCTTCTGTGCTGTATATTGAACCATTCACATTCCAGCCCTCAAAAGAGCTGCCGTAGGCTGAGGTATCAGGTATATAAAGCTCATACACAGGTTTTCCGTCCTGAATATAATAATCATACGTTTCTGCACGGTTTTCAATAGTTACCTTGTGGAAAGCAGCCGCTTCTGAAAGCTCAGAACCGTTCGCCTGGCGTATAACTATATTATCTATACCAAAATTCTGGTTAGGGCGCGGCGCTACGATATAAATTCTTTGCAGATCGGTTATTTTGCCGCCGGCGCCGTGGTACATATCGGTTTTGCCGTCAAAGTAGATAGTTTTGCCGTCCATTGAAGTCAGCTGAATTCTCGTCGTTTGTTCCTCAAAGCTGCATATGGCGCGAATATGTACCCAGCTGCCGGCAGGAAACTCGTACGAAAGTATTTTTTTGCCTGTGATAGAGTCCAGTGTCGAACCCTTTGATGACCGTTCGTTATTCAAAAGAAATCTTGATTCATTTGTATTCACATCAGCCTTGAATATAAGGCCGTCAACAGGCACGTTGTTAGTACCTGTGCTGTTTACGGTCGTATCGGAGCTGAGCAGGCTGATGTCAGCAGAATACTCGTTTGTGCTTGCAGCCTTTATATCAGCCTCAAACACAAAATTTTCCGTTACAGGATCTGAAAGCGTGTATTCTATTGCGCGCGAGCCGCCTCCGCCGCCCTGCTGATTCATATATTTGCCTATGCCTGTACTGCTGTCAGTCATGATGCTGTTAACACCGCCGTTGCTCTGTTTCCAGCCGCTCAGATCTCCGTTTTCAAAATCAATTGATAACAGAGGAGCATTTGTGGGTTCTTCTGTAGGTCTTGGAGCGGGATTGTATTCATATGCGTCTGCAAGCGGGCGCATTGTCTGGGTGCTGTCCCAGAGATAGAATACCGTACCTACAGGCGCGCTCAGTGTCTGATTTGCCATGCCATTTTTAAATCCCACATCAAATATTCCGACTTTACTCAAAACACCGTCATTGTATTCAGCCGCGGCGAGCACAGCGTTTTTTATACTGCTGTCGTTTGTGGTTACAGTTACATTCTTGCCGTCATAAGATATTTCTGTTTTGACCTCGGGAGCGGTAGAGGGCGCAGGAGTGGACGAGGGTGTTATTATGGTCTCGTTATTCATAAATTCTTTTGCGGCGGCAGCGCTGTATATGCGCTGGTTTCCTGTGGTTTCGCCGCGTGTGTTGTTTTCATGCACTTCTGAAATATCATTGTATATATACTCATAGCCGCTCGCCTCATATCCGAGCTCACTCATACCGGCGGCTATAAATGAAGCTGCAAGCAGCGCGCTGTGCTGTGTAAGATGCAGGTTGTCGGAAACATGATAGTTATTTGTTCTCCAGTTTTCGTCACCCGTCATTTCTTCAGCTTTGTTTACATAGAGCTGAGTATATTTGTTGAGGTCTATGCAGTCTATACCGTTTTCCTCAGCAAAATCATACATGCTGTTAGTATCGGATGCAGCGTCATATGCAAAATATGTTCTGTGCTGATATTTCACGTTGTAAACCGGGCTTATTAGTATGGGTTTTACTCCCTTTGCTTTTGCCGCCTCAAATATCAGTTTCATTTGCGCCATCATTTCATCTGCTGTAAGCTTGTTGGAGCTGCTCACGGAATCATTTATCCCGAAATCAACAAGCAAAGTATCTCCGGGCTGCATAAGCTCATTGACTGATTTGAAGCACTCGTCATACCATGTCTTTACAGTTGCGCTTGGCTGTCCGTAATTAGATACAGAGTATTTATCTGATAACAGCTTTGAGAGCTGCTGCCCGAAGCCTGTTATCATTATTCTTTCGCTTTCGAGATCGTTCCCGTCAATATCAAAAGGATAATAATTTGAGGCTTCACTGTCTCCGGCTATCCATATTACAGGTTTTCTGTATTTTTCGGGTACACGCGCTATTTTCAGCGAGGCTATTCTTTCGTTATTGCCTGATGTATTGCCGAATGTTATATCAATACTTCCGCCGTTATGCTTTATTCCCGGTATTTCCATAAGCGCTGATGCGCCGCCGCGGTTCTGGGCTGACGTTGAGGTGGTATTGTTTGCTATAAGGCGACCGCAGCTGTATATATCTGCTCTGCCACCGCCGAGACGGTATACAGTCACATCATAAAACCCTGCCGGAAGATCAACCTTTATTGGCGCTGGATCCGCCTTGCAGCCATTTGAGTTTATGCTGTAGCTGGCTGAGGTAAGGCCAAATCCTGTTTCCTTCGAGTACGAGCCTTCACCGACTTTAACATAACCGGCAATATTATCATCGTTGCAGTTTTGAGTGTTTGTAAACTCGAATCTATATTCCGGAGTAATTGTAACTGTGCTGCCGGTATTGTTTTCAATTATGCCGTTTTGAGATACAGCAGTTTCATAGCTGCCGTCCTGATAGTAGATCCTGTATGTGTCTGTTCCATAGTTCTTAAGTGAGGAAATGTCAATGGATTTATCTGATGATGTAAGCTCATAAACACCCTCTATTGGTTCGGGTGTTGGAACAGGCTCATTTTCATATATACCGGCTATTGCTTTGCCCGCTGCTGTGCCAATGCTGTTATATACGCTTTGATAGTAATGATACTGATCGCGCATGCTACCAAGGCACTCATCTGTATACAGCGATGCGGCTATATAAATATTGTCATTTTCATCGGCAAGAGCCTGCTGTGCCTCGCTTATGCGCAGGTATTCCGCATCTTTTTCAAGAGCCTCATCAGAGGGCTGCTCACCGTCGGCAAGACCATAGTTTATATTATAATGGCCTGTTCTTACAATAAACATATCGCTTATCCCGCAGCCGCTTTTAAGCTCGCTGAATATTTGCAGCGTGTTTGATTTATAAGCTTCATCAGATCTGCCCCTGTCTGCGTCCGCTTCTCCCTGACACCAAACAAGGAGCTTTTTCCTGACAGTGTATCCGCATTTTTCGAGATATTCCGCAGCCTCGTTGAATCTGTTCTGCATTTCGTCCATTGCTCCTATGAAATAATCAGTCGGCTGACCGCCGCGGGATGCCTGAACACCGACCATAGGAATACCTGTTTCGTCATAATACGCGTTCATAAGAGATGATACCATATCGCCGCTGCGCCTGTCGATACCGGCGCCGCTGTTGTCATTTATAGCGTCGTTATTCTCGTATTTTCCGAACGGTTCTGATACTGAGCTCAGAGTTCCGGGTTCAGTAACAGCATGATATTCGTATCCCTTGCCGGCAGGGCAGGGGATGGCATCTTCATAATCTCCGCGCCCTGCCATATTAGACTGACCTGAAAACAGAACGAGATCGACCACTTTGCTGTCCTCGCAGCCGTTGAGCAGCCAGTCGGTAAATCCGGTTTCATTTGCGGCTTTCTCATTCAGCTTATGACCATCGAAAGGATATTCAGTATAGCGTGTGTTCATACTTGAAAGCTGCAGCCTGTTTACCATTGAGCGTATATCAGAAACAGGTGTAACATCATCTATATAGCCTGCAAAAGCCCAGACCTCTGCTGATGTAGATGCGCTTCCGCTGCCGGCTATAACGGCTATTCTGTCCGCTCCGCTTGCAAGCGCTGCCTCTGCGCTTTTAGACTGACCTATAACAGCTACAGAGGGCGCGTTGTATTTTGAGCGGACCTCATTAACTAATAATGATATATCAGTAAAACCGGTTTCTGTCTGTGGAGCAACAAGAGTAGCGCTGCTGCCGAGCATATCGAACAGATATTTAGCATCGTATAGCTGTGAATAATTATCACTGCCGTATCTCAGCTCGCTTGCAAGATATATAACTGCCGGCGCGCCCTCGTTGGCTTTTACACGGCAGGAGTATCCTGAAATAACATCTTCCTCATAGCCCTCTGTCACGGTAACTGGAGCTTCGTTTGACTGAGATTCAAATTCAGAAACGGCAAGGTTATCGAATGAAATATATCTGTCAGCTGCTGTTTTGGTGCGCGTTACCTCAAATTTCATTTCATATATGTCTGATACTGTACCCTCAGGAAGCTCCGCTTCAAAAATGGATTCATTGATATAAAGGGTAAGAGTCCTTGCTATATAGTCGGTGTCTATTTTAACATGAGTAATTCCGGCAGATGTCCATGCTGCGCGCAGATCATTTGCCGATACTGACTGCGTGCCGCATACATACAGACCTTTAGCATTATAGCTGCTGTCATTGTCGGAATAAGGATGGACTTGAAGCTCTGCTATTGTTTCTTCGCTGTTAGCAAGGCTGAAATTTATAAACTGTCCGCCAAGAGCTTTAGAGTGTCCAGTAACGTCAAATTCAACACTTACATTGTTTTTTACAGCCTCTGTCATTTTGAGGGTAAGAGAGCCAGAGGATGTAGTGTCGGATGGAAAAATTATCTCGCCATCCTGCCAGAGCGAGTTCCCGGCAAGAGTAGGAGTACCTGCTCCGCTCAAAGGCTCTGATGAAAAATCCCATGTTGTGGAGGGGGATGCATAGTAACCATCGCCCGCAGGCTGTGATGACGGCTGCTCGGTAGGCTGTTCAGCCGGAGTAAAATCTATTGAAGAAATATAGCTCCTGTCGTTTACTCTCTGTCCTATCTGTAATTTCTGCCCTGCTTTTAATTCAGCTGAATCGTTATTATAGCCGGTATATACGCCGTCTATATAGTAGTTCAGATAGTTTCCGGTATATGTGACCGTGCCGTCGCAGGGGGCGGTAAACTCAATGTAAGCGCCGCTGTCGTAATGTCCCTTACCGTTGTTTCCACCCATAAGATAAAGCGTACCGTCGTAAGACACATATGTACCGTCATAATTCAGATATGCTGTAGTGTATTTGTTAAGCGTAAAAATATCATCATCACCGCCATAGACTGTATCTGATCCGTCCGCCACAAGGGAGGAAAAGTCACAGTAGTAGATCGATGCAGTTTCTGATATTTCTATCGTTTCCGTATCTTCATCAGCCGATGCCGCAGCCGGATACAGAGCCTGTGCCGCGAGCATAGAAAAGCATATGCAAAACGAAATCAATTTATTTGTTTTTCTATCCATAAACAGCTCTCCTTTGGATTTTTTTACATGTTATTGCAATACCATAGCTATAATGATATTTTATCATGAGTGAGATCAATATTCTATGGCTGATATGGATTTGTGTATTGCATTTATCGACTTTTTGTAATATAATATACTTAAAAGTAATATATCGACAATAATATAAGCTTTACTATAATATAATAAAATCGGAGGTGTCAGGACTTATGAATGATAAGATAATACGCTGCACAAAAAAGGGGTATTATGCCTACAGTATGATGTATTCAGAAGGATATACATTCGAGTCACAGATACATCCATTTTATGAGATACTGTATCTGAACGCTGGAAGAATGTTATATAATGTTGAGGGCAGGGACTACATGCTGTCGGAGGGGGATATGATCTTTACACTGCCGCATGAAATGCACTCATTCAGTTTCCCTGAGCATTGCCGGTATGAAAGCCAGTTTTTTCATATATATCCTGCGCTTATTGAGCCGGTAAAGGATATGATACCTGATATAAGCTTTAAGGAACCGGGAATGCGCAACTGCGTACCCGCGCATGAGGTGATAAGGTATGGACTTGACACAATTTTCAAGGATCTTGAATCATGCTCCGATCCGCGCATACCGCAAACGGATGCGCTTATACTCTCGTGCGCCATAAATATGATTGCCAGGCTGCATATGGTAATAACAAATAACGATCTCACACAGGTAAAAGCGCCCGAGAACAAAACTGTAAGGCAGATACTGGATTATATAGACAAGCATTACACGGAAAACATCGGATTGACTGAAATAGCTGAGCATATGTACATGGACAGGTCGTATATAGGCAGATTATTCAAAAAATATACAGGCGCGTCTGTTATGCTGTATGTAAATATGAAACGAGTGGTACTTGCGAAGAATATGATACTGGCAGGAGGCGAAGTGACGAATATATCTTCAAAATGCGGATTCAAGGATTATACCACATTTTACCGTGCGTTCAAGCGGTATGTAGGTGCGACACCGGGTGAATTTAAAAGGAACAGCTGATATCTGTGAAAGATAAAAAGAATGCAAGCTAGGCTTTAAGTTTAATAAAGCTGATTTACTTGCAAATTGGTTTTTATATGCTGTTAGTACAATGATGCTAAACTGTCGGGATAAAAAATACAAAAATAGGTTAATATTACATAAATTACATATTTAATATGATAAGGGTCTAATAATAGGAGGCGGCATAATGTTTGTTTTCTGTTCGTATATGCTCAGATGATACATATAAATTTTTGGAAACTATGATGATGCGCTGTTACGATAAAGGATAGCTGAGAAAATAAATAAATGTGCTGAGCCGTAGTGAAGCTTGGCATATTGCATCTTATAAAAAACCTAACAGCGTTAATGGTTAAAGCATTTTTAATATTAGAGTGATGTTAAAAGAGATTTCCTTTCGTTATTTTAGATAAGAGATGCGTTCAGGAAACGCGCAGATGCTTTGGTAATTACCGGATATATTTGCCATAATAAAGGTATATACACTTTTCTGCTCAGTTAACAGTTGATATTGACTAAGTGTTAATAAACCGCGCAGCTAAGCCGATTTTCCACAGTAAACGGACAACTGTTAAGCGATATAGAAATTGGTTTATTGACAATAAGAAATTGGTGATGGTATAATCTAAGCAAATAAAATCCAAGGTAGTGTAAAGTAGAAAATGAAAACCGATAGAGCATAGAAACCGTCCGTCACCCTTGACAGCTTAGTCAAAACA
>CALXSS010000101.1 GCA_944391225.1 uncultured Clostridia bacterium | reverse complement strand
GTGTTAAGTTTATACCTGTAATTTTCACTATGTCGAGGATTGTCAGATATTACCTACACAACTTTTTCCGCAGACCCTTTTTTATAGATCACTGTTATCTTTTTCCTTATGTTTAATGGAACTGGTTATTTAGACTCTTAATATTTCTCATGATAATATAAAATCATAACAGATCAATACAGCTGCTGTCATCTACCTCATACATACCCGATACATATTTATCAGTTGCACTGCACATTCTATTTAATAATGCAAATACTTCCGCTCTCGTTACCGGCTCTAATGGATCCATATTGCCGTCATCTCCCTCAAAGACTCCCTTATCAACAAGGTATGCCAATGCACCTGCATAACGTGATGGTATCGAACCGGTATCCATTATCCGCATATCGTTCTCAAACGTTCCATCATCATCTGTCGCTAAATCCACACGATCTGAAAATGCCTGTAAGCTGCCCAAATTCCCGGCCTTAGCTGATGTGATGTAACTGTCTAACTCTCCGCTGTTTCCATCCACATACTTTGCTATTACATAAGCAAGCTCACACCGCTTCATGTTATAGCGTTCCATATAGTCAGCATGATCTGTTACCATCTTTGAATATGAGTCATAGGTGAATGCCTTGCCAACATTCTTAAAATACGTATCATACCACACTTCTCCATTGCCAAGGTCTCCCTCAAATGATGCTGATATTACTTGGGCTGCCTCAGAGGGGGTAATATAGTTGTATGGTCTTAAAGTATTGTCATCGTAGCCCGATAACACATTATAATATATTGGTAATGATAAATATGTGGTATACCAGTCGGTCGATGCTACATCACTAAATGCAAAGCTTGCCATAACACCTAATTCATTTTGGATCGTAAACAGCCGGTTTACTACATTTACATTTTTGTATCCGGTAAATAAAGTGGGGGTGTCTACCGTATTTCCCTCGGAATCCTCAGATAATATGCCTACAAACCGGTGATCCTCATCTGGCACTGTGTCAAACATACTGGCTATTGATATTCTTACATTTTCAAACTCGTATTGACCGTATCAGAAGTATACATTGCTGCAGATGATGTTGTCAAATCATCTGCAAGAGCTGTTGTGAACGAGCTTGTTATTATGCCGGTTGATAAGATAAACGATAATAACCCGATAAATTTCCTGTTTTTCATAATATACCACCAATAATTGTGATCTATCCGCATATAACTATCCATAAAGATCAAGAATATCATAAATTGCAGACCACTAACTGTATCACCCGAGAATACCGCCGTGTATATATTTCGGCTGATCAAATAGCTTTATATAATGCTTAGTACAGGGGAACAGAGGAGCATTTATAATATTACAATGCAAATTCTGTTATAATTATAACATATAGACCAGGCAAAGTCAATGTTTCCATCTATTGTTCTGTATACCGATATACAGGATGGTAAAGATCCCCTGAGGTTGTCTGCTGTTTTCCGCAGGCGTCAAACTCACGTGTTAAAATTGTATATGGTTTATGCGCTATATGTGATAAATGGCTTGTGACGTGCTTAAAACCCATGCGCATGGTATGTTTTATATTGACTTTTAAAGCATGTTATGGTATAACTAAACCAGGTATAATATTTATCGGAAAGCTGTCAGCTGCTTTCTCTGAAAGCAATTTTTGAGCTGAAAGCCGCAGAGGGATAAGATCAAATATGTAATAACAGTATTTGATTTTATGAAAGAGAACAATATCTGTTTATCTTATATACAGGCAATTGTAAAGCTCCAAAAGAGCCTGCAATTGTTTTTTCTGCATTAGGGAGGTGTTACCGGGCGCGTATATGTGCGGAAGCGGTTTATATATAAACGCAAACACGCATGAAAGGTAAAATTTATATGTAAATATTACGGATAGTGTAAAGTGGAAGATATAGAACACCCTGTTTTCTCTGTACAATATTCTATCTGCTGTATGCGGATATTGAAAAATAAGAGGAGGCAGCTGCCATTTTGTAAAAAAGGCGTAAATATACTTTGCACTGCCGGAGAAAGGATGTGTAATTATGAAAAAACGATTATTATAGGTGGTTACTGCAGCGGCGATGTGTTTTGGTCTGTTCCCGGCGTCAATAGCTTTGGCGGCGGAGCCGAATATTGTCGATTGTTCTCAGGGAGCGGTGTACAATATAGGCGACACGGCAGATGAGATGAGCGTGTCTGTAGAAACAGATGATAGCTGCGAGCTTGAGTTCACATAGTACAGGAACGAGCAAAACAGTACTGATAACGGCGAGTATCTTTGGAATGAAACTAAGGAGGCGTCTGTCGGAGAAACGGTCACAAGCAGTTATACCCCCTCAACTGCAGCAAGTGGCATTACATATTACTACTGTGAAGTTAAGGTGAAAGGCGGAGATCATTCGGTATTCTCTGATACTATCGAGATAACTGTAAATGATTCTGTATGGACAGACTACGCAGCCGGCAGCTATGAAGGCGGAGACGGCAGCGAGGACTCTCCTTATCTTATAGCATCGGCAGAGCAGCTCGCGCTGCTTGCCAGGGAAACAAATGAGGATCACAGTCAATACACTGACGTGTATTTCCGGCTGACAGAAGATATTGATCTGTCAGGACACAGCTGGGAGCCGATCGGAAACAGCGCTCAAAGCTTCCTTGGCGGGTTTGACGGAAACGGTCATACTATAAGCGGATTGTATATCGATGCGCCGGACGAGGATAATCAGGGTCTGTTCGGATATTTAGGCGATGATGAAACAGCGAGCGCCGAGGTCAAAAACATTGGCATTGTAAACAGCTTTATAGAAGGTAAGAATGCCGTGGGCAGTATTGCCGGAATAAGCTATGGCACGATTTCAAATATCTATGCAGATGGTTTTGTTACAGGCAGCGGCATGGCTGGAGGAATTGCGGGCAGCAATATCGGCACAGTACAAAACTGCTACAGCGAATGCGCAGTGCGGGCAGCGAGTCAGGCTGTATTGTGGGCGGCAATACAGGCACAGTACAAAACTGCTACTATAACAGTGATATATGCGCAGACACCGCACCGGGTGTGACAGGAAAAACAACGGCAGAGCTTGCATCAGGAGAAGTGGCTCATCTGCTTCAGGGCGATCAGCAGGAGCAGGTATGGGGTCAGTCTTTAAGCGGAGATGGAACGGATCCTGTTCCCGTGCTTTCAAACGATAACGCAAAGAAGGTGCTTAGTGTTTCATTTATTGTAAACAGCGCTGAATATGCTGTAAAATATACGAACTTGAACAGTACGGCAGCGCTGCCGGAGGACCCGGTCGATGAAGAATATCGATTTGTAAAATGGTCGCAGGAAAACAGCGTTGACGGCGAGGAGTTTAATGAAAGCACTGTAGTGACCACAGATATGAAAGTCTATGCTGTTGTACAGGAGATGTTCGGCGAAGAAGATGCTGATAAAACTATTACAGCAGTTTACGGCGACGGCGCGAAGCAGGATCTGTCAGAGTATATGAGATATGCGGCAGGAACTGAGGCGGCTGGCAAATTCAGCTATGAGATCATCGGCGGAAACAAGGATACTGCAACGGCAAACGGCAACACTGTTGCGGCAGTTATTGAAAACGATATGCTGACCATACCCGAAGATACAAACGCGGATACATATACTCTTGAGATAAAGGCAGCAGAGAAACAGCCTGTATTCTCGATCATGTCGTTTGATCCGGGAACGGATCCGGTAGAGTTTACAGTAACAATTACGATCAATAAGAAAACTCTGACTTTGAGCGATCTTACATTTACGCCGCCAGCAGATCTGGTATATGACGGCAGTGAAAAGACAGCTGAGGTAACAGTAAATGAGGACATTGCAGGAGCGGGAGCTGTAACGGTCAAATATTACAGCGAGGACGGCACACAGCTTGAAGGTGCGCCGATGGATGCCGGAAAGTATATTGTTAAAGTCGATGTGACAGAGGGCGATAACTATTATGAAACGATAGATATGACAGAGGCGTCATGGACATTTGAAGTGGGACAGGCAGCTGCTGTGATAGCAGATAACGGCACGCCGAATGCAGGACGCGTAAAGCGCGGTCAGAAGCTTTCAACTTCAAACATTACAAGAGGCGCTGTAAATGATTTGAACAATGAGCCTCTGGAAGGCACATGGACATGGAAGAATGACCGCGTAATGGATGAAACAGGGACCTTTGAAGAAACTGCGGTATTTACTCCGGATGATAAAAACTATGCGCCGTTAGAGCTCGTCCTTACCGTAACAGTTTATCGCGCAACAAGCGGCGGAGGCGGAGGATCTGTTTCAGTGAGCTATACAGTGACCTTTGATGCTCAGGGCGGCAGCAAGGTAGCAAGCAAGAGCGTAACGAGCGACAGCACTGCGGCGAAGCCTGAGGATCCGACAAAGGATGGATATGTTTTTGGTGGCTGGTTCACAGACAAGTCATGCACGGAAGCTTATGATTTCAGCTCAAAGGTAACAAAGGATATTACTCTGTATGCAAAATGGACAGAAGAGCCGGAACAGACGCAAGAGCCGACAGAAACTGCGGAGCCGAGCGAATGGGAAAACCCGTTTGTTGATGTATCGGAGAATGAATGGTTCTATGATGATGTAAGGTTTGCACAGGAAAATGGTCTGTTCAGCGGAATAAGCGGAACGGAATTCGCTCCTGATATGGCGATAACGAGAGGAATGCTTGTAACTGTGCTATGGAGAGCTGAAGGCAAGCCGGTAGTCAATTACCTGATGAGCTTTGAAGATGTGGATGAAGCCGCATATTACGGCGAGGCTATCCGCTGGGCAGCAAGTCAAAAGATAGTAAACGGTTATTCCGATACAGAATTTGCGCCTGATAAGCTCATAACACGCGAGGAAATGGCTGCTATCATAAACCGCTATGCGGAATATAATGGAATGGAAATAGTTCAGAAAGGAGATCTGTCACAGTTTACCGACGCGGCACAGATCTCAGAATGGGCAACTGCAAATGTTAGGTGGGCTGTAGGCAACGGAATACTCTCAGGCAGAGGAGACGGCACTCTCGATCCTAAGGGGAACACTACAAGAGCAGAAACAGCGGCAATTCTGCACAGACTTATAGAAAAGCAAAGTTGAATAATTTATATTGATTTGGCAGAAAAGCACAGATGATCTCGAGAGGCTGTTGCAAACTCGTTGAGTTTTGCAACAGCCTCTCGTTTATTCTGCACTATTTTTATTGCTTTTTACCGATTACAGTATAAATATAATTAGAAAGCTTAATGGTTTCAATTACCTTAAAATGGTGCTTTATCATTATTTTTTCGATATCCTTTGAACTATAGACTGCATAATCGCCGGATCGCATAAAATGCTTGAAAATAAAGTTATCAAAATGTTTGGCTATTCCTCCGCATCCGGTATCTGATAATATATACAGTCCGTGCTTTTTTAAGACACGATACGCCTCTTTGATCGCCTTATCTGGATATGGATAATGATGAAAGCTTTGGATGCAGCATACAATGTCAAATGTGTTATCTGCATACGGTAATGCACTCGAACTGCCAACTGTAAAATTTGCATGATCCTTTGATTTGTTTTTTGCCACTTCTATCATATTTGGTGATATATCAATACCGAAATATTGAGCTTGTCTTTGAGCTTGTAATAGCCTGATAAGATATCCGGTGCCGCAGCCTATATCAAGCAGTTTCTCATAATTATAGTTTTTAAGTATTTCAGCTACATTTTCACAACTGATCTTAGGGAATTTGGAATAATAAAATGTATTTGTTTCATCATATATATTTGCTTGTTTATCAAAATGCTTTTTTGAAAGCTGCTCAAAATCTTTCATACGCATATATCCTTTCATTGAATGTAAATATAAATTATGAATTGATCAGTGTTGGATAGTAGATATTCGGATTTTTGAACGAATACAGATATCCTTGTTATTGAGATCTACAGCATAATTATTCGATTACTGAAAATGTATTTTCACTTTTAAAGCTGTTTTTCAGTCCAGGGGTTATATATATTTCATTTTCTTTTGTAATGAATACAGCGTCAAAGCTTTGGTGTTTTCTATAGTAATCAGCTGCGTTGTCCATGCCCATTACGAACAATGCCGTTGAAAGAGCATCTGCTGTTGTTCCGTTGTCGGATATGATGGTTACTGAAGCAATATCATTATCAGCAGGATATCCGGTGTGCGGATCAATAATGTGATGGTATATATTTCCGCCGCTTTCAAAATAACGTTGGTATGCGCCCGATGTTACAACAGCTTTGTCAGCTACGGAGACGGCGCCGATGTATTTATCAGAGTTGAAAGGATCCTGTATCGCAACAGACCACTGGCTTCCGTCAGGCTTTGAGCCTATAGCAGCTATGTTTCCGCCGAGAGAAATTATTCCTGAGTTAATATCATTATCTTCTATAATTTTCACAAGCTTATCAGCCGCGAAGCCTTTTGCTATGCCGCCTAAATCAAGCATCATATTATCAGGCGTACAAACGGTGTTCGCGTTTAATGATATTTCATGATAATTCACATTTTTTATAAGCTCATCAATGACGCTTGTATCAGGTATAACATAATCATGTGTATAAAATCCCCAAGCGTCCATGATCGGCGCTATGCTTATATCAAAAGCTCCGTCTGTCTGACTGCTGATCTCTAATGCTGTATTTATCACTGTGGCTGTGTCGTCAGCAACCGTTATAGGCGCTGATGTATTATTGATCAAATAAATATCACTCTCGCTATTGCCCCTGTCAAAGAGCCGGTCTAAATGCTTGATTTCGTTTTCCAACAAATCTATTATGTCTGATCGGGAGGTGTATATTTGGAATTGCATGGCAGTATCCATAGCAAAAATAGTTTTTGTCTGGAGTTCAGTAGAACCTTGGGATTTGTTATAGCCATTCTGCTCACATCCAGAGATAAACATGCAAACAAACACAATTAATATCAGCCGATTGATCCTCATGTTATCACACCCTTTAGTATAAATTAATATTTTTAATTCGTTTATATGTAATCTGAGCAACAATACCGGTGAATGATCCGGTGATTATTGCACTCAATATCAATATAGGAGCATAATAAAATATTTGGTCAATATTGGTGAGCAAATATGCCATAGCGAGCTGACCGATAATATGCGATATAGCTCCTATTATACTTATGATCCAGATCTTGTTATCCTTTAAAATAACAGAAAGTCCTATAGTTACAAAGCAGCACAGTAACCCGCCTGAAAGACTAAATAAAAATGTTTGCGCATTGCCGGCGTATATGCTGCCTAAAAAAATACGTAATATAACTATAAGAAAAGCATTTCGTTTTCCTACCCAAAAAACAGCAATCAGTGAAACTATATTAGCAAGACCAAGTTTTATACCGGGTATAGGAACAATGGGAGGAATTTGCGCTTCTACTATAAATATTACTAACGATAATGCAGTAAGAGCCGATATCAAAGTGATAGTTTTTGTTTTCATTGCATACTGCCTCCAACCGCATCATATTCAGTGCTTGGATCTATAATTTCAATACATAAATGATGTGGAAGACAGATCAGCGGAGAGTTTCCTGAAGATATGTATCCCATATTAACACAAACATTGTCAGGGCAGTCTGCTGATATTATTGCTATACGATTAGGCTCAACTCGAATTCTGTTAGAACCGTACCGCGTCGTTATGTCAAACTCGTAAGGTTCTGATATAGCGCTTAGATCTATTTCATGTGTGATCTTATCATCTGAATATATAACGGCAATATTGCCATGCTTTGTGAACTTGTTGTTGATCAAAACGATGCATATTAAAATTATGACAATAATAGATATGGCAATTATTGAAAATAACTGTTTTTTCATAACTAACCCCCATTTTTATCAAT
>CALXSS010000100.1 GCA_944391225.1 uncultured Clostridia bacterium | reverse complement strand
ATAACAGAGATGCTCTTAGACAGACCTATTATGGCACAATAGGTCTTTTTGGAGTGCGCGATACCTGAATAGTAACATGCATTCACGCCGAGGCGAACGACACTTTTTTATAAATTGTTGACAAATATGTAAAAAGAGAGTATAATAAGAAAAGATTATTTTTGATTGGAGTGGTTATAGGTGAATAAAAAAGGATTGTTGACCGCTGCGGCAGCTGCCGCGCTTTCTTTAGGAGCTTTGACAGCGCATGCTCAAGCTGATGGAAACGATAATTTTTATTATCATCAGGAGGGCAACGCGGTATATGTTGACCTTAGCGGAACAATGGAATTGGGAGATCAGAATGGTTCAGAAGTCATCTGGGGATTTTATGACGGCGGAAAGCTTATAAAAACAAGCGTTATGCAGTTTGACGGTATTATAAAGTCGTTTGAGATGGATGAAACACGCGTAGTTCTGCCTTATGAGCCGGAAAACTTAGAAGTAAAAGCATTCGTGTGGTCAGATGACGGTAAGTGTACTCCGTTATCTGTAGCAGCAAAGCTTTCTGACGCGCCTGCTGATTCTATAGAATTCACGGCGCAGGTGCTGACAGTAAATCTTTCAGCTGACAGAGTAATGATGTTTATGCCGACAGAGGAGGGCTCGGAGCTTATTTCGGTTGATACTGGCAATACAGATATTGCTATGCATGTTAATGAAACAGTTAATGTAAAGCTGGCTCATGATGGAAAGGGCTACAGGGTGGCAAGCTACAGCGTGGCAGAGGATAATATAAAAAGGGTTTTGTTGTCTGAATATGCTGATGTTGAGATACCTGAGAGCAATTTAAGACTTTATGTAAACAATAGCTATGAGGAGCTTGTCAGCGGCAGTGATTTGGCTTATGCTTTGGAAGAACTCAAAAACAGCAATCAGTATGACGGCTCAGAGCTGACCTTTATAGACACAACAGGTAACGGAGAATATGACACAGTAAAGGCATATGTATATTCTAAGGCAAAGATATCAGGTATTGAAAAAAAGAACGCTAATGTAATAGTCAGTATTTCAGACTATACATCCGATATTGCATCGGAGTATACGGTGGACGAGGAAGATCTGTGCGTATATAATAATAAAGGACAGCTGCTGTCGATCAACGAGGCTGTGGTCGGCGATACAGTATACGTAATGAACAAAGATCATGATCATATTGAAAGTATTATCATAGACAGTGAGCGAGGCTTTGCACAGACCTCTGAGGATTACGTTTCACCTGAGGTGAATGATATAACGCCAATGCTCTATATAAGGAACGGCTCTGATGGAGCGGAGATCTTAGGAGAACTTGAATATGAGTCAGAGGGAACACCGGTATATGTTGATGCTGAGCTGACGCTGAATACAGAACACGGCACAGAAACAGTAAATATCCCGCTGTGGTCAAACGCGGAGCGGATTACTTTTGACGGGAGCGTTTCGCAGAATACTGTATCATCAGCGGAGCTGAGGTTCAGCTTGAACGGAGAGGAGATATCAAAAACCTCAGTGACTGTTGTGGGCGAATCGGAAGTGCCAATAAACGCAAGAGGAAAAATAGTCGGCACTTCAAGAAATAATGATTCACTCGCCAATGATGAGGTATCTGTGCTTATAGACAGTAATACATATACAATGAAAGCTCAGCTTGATATAAAAGCGATGTATGAGTATTCTGAGCTTATGTATACCGAGGATAACGGCGAGTACACTCTTTTGAGCGCAGTGCCTGTATATGGGGAACGCACACATGTCATAGCAGCTGAGGATATACTTATGGACTACAGCGGAGATATGATGAGCAGTCAGTGTATTCCGATTGCCGTAAACGGAACAGATCCTGTAGGATATGAGCTTAGCAGCAGCGCAAGGCTGTTTGTAAACGGCACCGAGATGGATGCGACAGATGTTAATCTTGAAGATTATCTTGCATATAATACGGGTGAGAATATTTATCTTGTAGATGAGGTCGATCCTGCTTCTATTGGCAGTGGCTATGGAATTGTCGATTATATTTTTGTTGGATACTATGCTGAGGGAGCAGTGGACTCAGCATCGTCTACCGATTCGCTGAACAGGATCTACTTAAAGCAGAATTCAGATGATATAAGAGGATCAAGAGTAGAATGGGATCCGTCGTCTGAAAACGTGCATATATTCAAGGACGGAAAAGAAATAAGCATAAATGATATTAATGAGAACGATGTCCTTTCTATTGCGTATAATGTAAACAAGTCTTTTGCGGATTCGGAATACTATGATATTTATGTTACCTCAAACAAGATCAGCGGTGTTGTAGAGGATGGAGATACAGACAAGAATACTCTAATCATAGACGGCGTTGAATACAGATGCTGTGATTATATGTACGCGGGCGATCATGATATACACGCAAAATATAATTTTTATCTGAATAAAAACGGATATATAAGCTATTCGGAGGAGGATCTCAGCTCGCGCAATTACGGTGTTATCACAGGAATGTACACAGCCGGCGGCGAGGGGCTTGCAACGGTACAGTATGTGGACAAGCAGGGAAACACCAATGAATACAAGTGTGTGTCTGAGGAGCAGGAGGACGATTTCTATTACATAGCCACCGGCGGCAGAGAATATGAATATGACGGCGAGACCGTTACCGCTGCTGATATAATAGGCAATGGAATAGAGGATTTTGTATTCACATATTTCGATATCGACGGCGGTATTGAGATAAGAGAGCACCTCAGCGCAAGAGGCGGAGAAGAAATAGAGTATAATGCCAATTTAAACAAGATAGGTTCATATCAGATAGATAAGAATATCACCAGTCTGATATATGTGGATGAAACAGGCGCTGCAAAACAGATATCGTATCAGGAGCTGGTAAACGAGGGTATCTATACGGCGTATGCGTATGATAAGACATATTCTGACGCATATCTGTTTATTATGATAACAGCCGGAGAGCTGACTGAACCGACAGAAGAAGTCAATATCGATAAGGATGAGGGTATAGTTATAGGAATGAGTAAAATCACAGGTGAGGATTTTGCGCGCGTAACTCTGCTTGATTCTAATGCGGAAGAGAAAGCATATGAGTGTAAGGACAGCGATGAGGAAAATAAATTCTATACTATCTACAAAGGCAAGGATCCGGCAGACGGTGTTCTTGAATATGACGGCGGAACGTATAACAGTGATTATGTTGAAGTAAACGGCGTGCAAAAATCGGTGTGCTCTTATTCTGTAAAGGCGGATAAGCTTGAGCTTTTAGGCTATCTTGAGCCTGTCGGCGGCTATCTTACATATAATGAAACAGACCATACATTCGGAGAATACAGCATAGATAAGGACGCAGCGAAGCTTGTGGATGTTATGAACATAGCGGCGCCGGCAGTAATACCGGTTTCAGCAATTGTTGACGGCGCGGATTATCAGGTGTACCTCTTTGAGCCTGATGAAAACGGGGTTTACGGCTATGGCTTGTTCACAGTATCAGAAAGGGTCATAGACTGCGATACTCCTATAGCGGTCGTTCAAAGTGTGCCGGAAAAGGTGACTGTGGATGGAAATGACTATCTTGGCGTGAATGTGTGCACTGCGGGAGCAGATGATCATTATGTGCTGCTTGCGGATACAGACGCTCAGCTCAATGAGGGCGATATTATAATATATGCGCAAAACAGCTCAGGCATAGCGGAGAATTACGAGGTCGTGTTCAGAGCTGAGCAGGATTATGATGCGTTAGCTGAAAGGCTGTATGCAAGCGACAGCTTCACATCATTGATAGAGCCGTCTGCGCTTGCTGAGGAAGGCGGTAATTCATGGAAGTGGAACGACAGTTACGGCAGTCACGAGGCTTATTTCGGAGCTGTTTATGAAATGTATCAATTCAATGGTTCGCTGAGACTTATTGTGTCGAAACAGGATGGAGTATCGAAGTGGTATTCTGATATAAGGGATTTTAATTTGTCATCTTCTGTCAATTCGTATGTATGTGATTATTTAAAGATCCCTAATAAAGGAGAAAGGGTATATACATCAGAGGTATCAAGCATATCATCGAGCAAATATCACGGCGCTGAGGATGATGATGAAAATATTTTCTGGGATCAGGTAAAGGAATTGGAAATATCTCCTGTGTTCGCCTTTGTAAGAACAGATAACGGAGACGTAACGGAGATCGTATATTATATGAACTGATATTTAAAAAAGGCTGCTGCAAGCTCAACGAGTTTGCAGCAGCCTATTGTTATTTTGGCTTTTGGTCAGCTTTTGCGCTTTGGCGCGGTCAGCCTGTAGCTTTCGCATATCATGCTCTTTATCTCGTCTGGCGGTACGGTGCCGTCAAGTATGATAGAGCACCAGTGCTTTTTATTCATGTGGTATGCCGGTATAACAGACTCGTATACTTTCCTGAGAAAATCGCCCCATTCCGGACGGCATTTTACATTTATCCACATCCTGCCGTTCCGCTCAAAGATACACGCGAATATTTTTTTATTATCCCTGTGCCGCATTATTGTCCAGTTGTCATCATCAAAAGGGTAATCCTCATACACATTTTCAAGAGTGAGACAAAAGCTTACAGCATCGGAACGGGAAATAAAGCTTGTCATATTACTGCACCTCCAGAGTAAATTCAAATGTGGTCGTATATGAGTCGGAATCGCTGTTCTTTTCGCTCCTTGCGGTTATCTCCTGGTTGTGAAGCCTGATTATATTCTTGACGAGCGACAGCCCGAGACCGGCTCCTGATTTATCCTTCGTGCGCGACTTGTCTGTTTTATAGAATCTGTCAAAAATATTTTTCAGATCCTGCTCGCTTATGCCGTCGCCTATATTGGAAACTGATATATGCGCCTTTCCGTCGGCTATCCATGTTTTAATATTTATAGACGTGCCCTTGTGACTGAATTTTATCGCATTGTCAAGTAAATTCAGGACCACTCTTTTTATCTGATACTTGTCGCCGAGCGTCACAAGCCTGTCGGGACGGAAGTCCACGTCAGCCTCAAGTCCGCTGTCATCTATTCGCGATTCAAGACTGATAAGACAGGAGCATATCAGATCGTTTATATCGAATGAGATTATGTCGAGCTTGAACTCGTCCGAGGACATCTTCGACATTTCGAGCATATCGTTGACGAGCTTTGTAAGGCGTGTGGATTCATCAAGAACTATCTGCAGGTATGTGTCGCGCTTGTCATCGTCTATTGTTCCGTCAAGTATGCCGCGAACAAAGCCGGAGATACTCGTCATAGGCGTGCGCAGCTCGTGCGAAACGTCTGATATAAAGCTCTGCCGCTGCTGCTCCGATTTTTCTATGGAGCTTGCCATAAAGTTAAAGGTGGAGGCGAGCTGACCTATCTCGTCTATCGTAGTGACCTCGACACGCTCGCTGAAATTTCCGGCGGCGATAAGCTGCGCCGCCTTGTTTATTTTTACAATAGGCGCGGATATTTTCTTTGCCTGTATATATACTATTATAAACGCTATAAGAATAGCGAACGATGACGAAAACAGGAACATCATAATAAGCTCCATAACAGAGCGGCGCAGATCTGCAATATTTTTGTTAAAGAACATCGCGCCTATAATGTTTTCCTTGTATTTGAGCGGGAATGCGACTGTGAGCACAGTATCTTTATAGAATCCATTGAAATCTGAACGGGCTATAAATACATTCTCGCTGTCTATACAGCTCATAAGGTCGGACGGAACAGAGCGCAGACCGCAGGTGCTGTCAAAAACCTCTCCGTTTCTGTCCACTACCGTTATGTCAGACATAGTGAATTTTGACCAGGAATTCAGGATCTGATCGTACGCGTACATTGAACGAGCGTCAGCCTGTTCTATTTGCAGCGTTGCAGTCCAGTATTCTATCGTGTGCGCCACCGAGGCTATCGTTTCCACCTGCTTGCGCTCGGTAAAGCGTGTGAAAAATAGCGCCATGGAAACAGATATTGTCGAGAGCACTAACAGCAAAAGAATGGCGTATGTCCAAAACATACGCCCGAATATACTCTTAAACATATCAGCGTACCTCAAACTTGTAGCCTACGCCCCATACAGTTTTGAGCTGCCAGTTTGCCTCAACGCCCTCAAGCTTTTCGCGCAGACGCTTAATGTGAACATCAACTGTGCGCGAGTCACCGAAATAATCAAATCCCCATACCTCCTCAAGCAGCTGCTCGCGGGTAAAAACACGGTTGGGGTTTGAAGCCAGGAAATACAGAAGCTCCAGTTCCTTCGGGGGTATCTCAAGGATCTTTCCGTCTATTTTCAGCTCGTAATTTGAAAGGTTTACCTCAAGCTTGTCAAAGGTTATGCACTCGCCCTTGTCAGCTGAGGATTTGCTCTCACTGCGGCGCAGTATCGCCTTTATCCTTGCGATGAGCTCCTTTGGCTCAAATGGCTTTACCATATAGTCATCAGCTCCCAGCTCAAGGCTCAGAACTTTGTCGAATGTCTCGCCCTTTGCGGTGAGCATTATTATCGGCACTTCTGAGGTCTTGCGGATCTCGCGGCAGACCTGGTTACCGTCCATTTCAGGCATCATTATATCAAGTATAACTATTGAAGGCTGCTCGCGCTTAAAAACATCAAGAGCCTCTTTCCCGTTGTGTGCAGTGCATACAACATAATCTTCCTTTTCAAGATAAAGCTTTATAAGCTTAACAATATTGACGTCATCATCTACAACCAATACTTTAACTGCCATAATATGCACATCCTTTACGATCAATTTAATACCAAATACTGTGTATGATTAGCTTTGTTTACAGCAAAGGTATCCTACGTAGTTTCATTATAACATAATAGTGTAAATTATTAAAGCATTTTTTTAAAATAATTTGTGAAAAAAATTTGAACATTTACAACCGGGTAATAATGTGGTAAAATAGAATTAATAATTTTTTTAAATTTTTTTTTACAAAAATGCAACTTTTTGCACCGCTTATCAGTATTATATGTGACAGGCGGTGATACTACTCTTTCAGGCGCAAAGGAGAGGGCACCTGATGTACGTACGGGAGGAAAACGCTATGTATCGGTATACATACGACGATATAGCAGCAAAGTATATAGATACTGTCTATAGGCTTGCTTTAGCGCGCGTAAAATCGCCTGATTATGCGGAAGATGTAACGCAGGATGTGTTTTTGAAGCTTATACAGTCGAAGAAAAAATTTGAAAGCGAGGAGCATGTAAAGGCGTGGCTGCTGAGAGTCACTATCAATTGCACCAAGGATCTGTTTATGTCATCGTGGATGAGGCGAACAGAGGCTCTTGACGAGAATATAAGCGTTGAGAACGAGGAAAAAAGTGATCTTTATTATGCTCTTATGCGGCTGCCGCAGAAATACAGAACGGTTATTCATTTGCATTATTATGAGGGATATTCGGTAGGAGAGATAGCGAGTATCGTGAAAGCGGCTGAGGGTACGGTAAAATCGCAGCTGCACCGTGGCAGAGAGCTGCTGAAAAAAATAATGGAGGAGGAGGTGAATAAACTTGGATGAACGAAAGATAAGAAGTGAATATAAGGAGCTTTTTGACAGCATACACGCAAGCGATGAGCTGCGTCAGAGAGTTCTCGCGCAGAAGCCGAAAAAACGCAGCATAAAATCGGTAATAAATATAGCCGGTTCAGTTGCGGCGGCAGTAATGATATTTTCAGCAGTGGGGAACTATACATTTGAGACTGACAGGAGCGGTGTTATAAGAGAAACATTCGTATCGCAGACGGAAAGACCGTATATGGCTGAGCGTTCGTCAGACGCAATAGCCGCAGATACTGCCGAGGCTGAGAGCACGGCAGAGCCGGGCGGAGCAGCGACTCCGGCGGCAAACCCTGTACCGACAGCAAAGCCGGCAGCAAAGCCGACGGCGCAGCCAAAAACGGAAAGCAAAAGAGGCGGCGCGAATGGAGTAAGTGACACACCGTCAGATTCGGGCAGCGCAAGGGGAGATAGCGCAACGACCCGAAACAGCTCAGCTCAAAAACAGACGAACAGCGAAACAGAGGGCGGAAGCATAACCTTTGAGATAGAGGCAGATCAGAAAGCTTACGAGGCACAGACAGCCGCGCCTGAGAGCGGGGCGAATGCGGGAGGTAATTCTGTAGACAGCGGGAATACGGATGATTTAAGTCGGGAAACAGGAGAGGCTCCTGTGCTGCGCGGTAT
>CALXSS010000099.1 GCA_944391225.1 uncultured Clostridia bacterium | reverse complement strand
AGATGTAAACATATCAGTTCAAAAATGTCGGTTGTTCAGGCATGAACATTGACAACATATACACAATATGCTATAATTACCATGTTAGCATTTGTTAACGTATTACGAAAGGATGTGGTATAATGAAAGCATTAAAGATCCTGCCTGTATGCGCATTGCTGTGCGGTTTTGGAATCAGCGCGGCGGCAGCAGGCGGAAACGACAATTTTTACTATCATCAGGAGGGCAGCGGAGTCTATGTGGATCTTTACGGGGAACTTGACACGGGATCAGAGAGCGGCTCAGATGTGCTGCTCGCCTTCTATGACGGTGATAAGCTCATAAAGACGGAGATGTTTGAGACCGGATCCGGCACTGCGGGATTCAGAATGTCAGAGGTATATGTTCCCCTGCCCTATGCGCCTGAGGAACTCAGCATGCGCTCATTCATATGGGCAGGCGACGGCAGCTGCGCTCCGCTCGCTCCTGCTGCGGATATATCGGATATTCCGGCAGATGCGAAAAGGTGCAGCGGCATGTTGGTAAATACGTGCAAAACACTATCTGTTTTAAACGAGAATGAGGTAAGGATCAAGATACCATATGAGTTAGACGAAAGGTATTTAACTTTTGACGCCAGACTTACCGATGCTGCCGATCATCTTTTTGAGCAGGCTGATTTTTATATGACTGAAGATGGATACGGCAATTATAAGCTGCTGAGCTTTGAGCCTAAAACAGAGGGCGTACTCAGCATGAAGCTGAACGAGCTTGAGCTGCAAAACTATCAGCTGAGCGGCGATGTACACATATATATTAATGGTACAGAGTTGTTTATAAACACAGAAGAAATTGAAGAAGCAGTCAGCAGCGCAAAATCAAGCAATGTCTATGACGCGGCAGGCGCAAAGCTGATCGACTATGACGGCGACGGCATATATGATTTTGTGATGATCGACTGCTATTCTTATGGTATTGTCGATTCAGTATCGGTCAGCAGCGAAATTACAACGATATATTTCAGCGATTATTCAGCGGATATAAAATACGGAATGGTAAGATACGCCAATGATGATGATTATATAACTGTTTTAGTCAAGGACAGGAACGGAAACAAGCTGAGCGTGGACGATATACGCGAGGGCGACAGGCTGTATATACAAAGTGATCATGACACATCATTTTCCGATTCACCTTTTTATGATATAACCATAGACGATGACCGCGTAGCAGAGCCTGTACAGCCCGAAAACAAGGTAAACTCTGTAAGCTCCGGTCTGTATGTAAAATATGCCGATGGCTCGTATCAGCTTGGCGGGACAATATGCATAGACGCGCAGGGTGAAAACCGTATACTTAACGCGGCGCTTGAGCTACAGAGCGGCGGCGAAACGGTATATACCGAAAGCTTTACAATGTCGAGCGCGATGAAGGAGCTGAATATCAGCAGATCGATAACAGGCTTGGAAAAAGCGGCTGACAGCGGAGTAATAACCGTTACCGACACGAACGGCAACACCCTTCTTGAAGATACGATCCCTGTAACGGACGGAAACGTAAGCACAATATACGGCAAAATAGCCGACACATCAAGGACTGATGGAGAGCTGCTGCCGTCACAGGTGAGGATATTGGTAGAGGAAAAATACGATTGGTATTATCAGACTGCCACCTGCGCGCTTACTGATCCTGATATGTTTATGTACTCGCGCATGGTGCTGAGCGAAAAGGACGGAGAATACACGCTTATAAAAGCAACTCCGCTGCGCACTGACAACAAGGTCACGTTCCCTGCGTCGCGCATATCAGAAGATGAATATTACTCCGACTACATGATAACAGAAAGCAAAATACCTGTTTACGATTCTGAGGATTCGACCGCGGTCACAGCATACAGGCTGTCATCATTTAATTGCATGGTGAGGCTTTTCGTAAACGGCGCTGAGGTAGATGCGACAGACGATAACGCGTACAAGTATCTGATCGAGAATCCATCCGGCAGTGTAACTCTTATAGACGAAACTGAACTGGGCGGGACTGCCACTGACGGATACTATGAATATATATTTACAGACTATTACGAGGATCATGTTGTGGACAGCGTGGGAGCGGACGGGATATATGTAAAAGATACGGCTGAGCCGCTGCAATTCTCAGATGGCGCGGATATACGCGTATTCCTTGACGGAGAGGAAACGGATATATCAGAGATACGCGCGGGCGATGTGCTTTCGATAGCAAGGAATATGAGAACAGAATTTGGCGATTCTGATTTTTATGATATATACATATCGCACGACACCGTGAGCGGCACAGTTACCACAGTAAACGTTCAGGATAATACGGTGACGATCAACGGCACAGAGTACGAGTGCATATGCGATTTCGACTTTGAGCTGGCAACATACTACAAGCTGTATCTGAACAGGTCCGGATATGTGGTATACGCTGAAGAATACGCATACGACAGAAACTACGGAGCAGTCGTTGGTATGTACAAAAGCGCCGGAGATGATTACGCGACCGTAAGGCTGATAGACAAGAGCGGCACACTCCAGACATATGAATGCCGCGATGTGAACGAGGAGGATAATTTCTACACCGTATTCAACGGAAAAGACCCTTATGAGGAACAGCTTATTTATGATGGAGGCTCATACACAAAGGCGGACTTTGTGGCGATAGAAAACAATGTGTGCACCTACACTCTTACAAGCAGCGGGATACGATTTGTTAATAAACTCACCGCAGTTGGAGGAGAGCTTGTATACAGCGCGCTGGACACAGCCTTTGGAGAAACAGCCATAGATCCGCAAAACACATCTATAGCTGTAGTAACAGACTATCTCGTATCGGGCTCTGAGCCGTTCGGGATAACCGCCGATGCGCTCACAGACGGCACGGTATACGAAGTATACATGTACATACCTGACGGTATCAGCGGAGTACCATTCGTAATGATAACATCAGGCGGAACTCTGAGCGCGCCGGAGCAGATGACCTATACCGAATTTGGTCTTATAACAGCAATGTACCTCAAAGCCGGCGATGACTATGCCACAATAAGATCTGCAGCTCCCGACGGCAGCATCAGGGAATATGAATGCTATGACACGAGTGAGCAGGACGAGTTCTACTCTATCATAACAGGAGAGCCTGACATTCCATATGACGGATACACAATAACCATATCCGATATGGCAGCGCTCGCAGCGGCGGTATACACAGTGGATAACGAGCGTATCAAATTTGTTGAGGTCATCGGCGCGCTGTCAGAGGGAGCATACAGCGCTGACGCAAACAGCATCGGCGAGATAGCGCTCACAGATGAAACAAAGCTTGTATACATAAACGACTCAGGCAGCAGCACAGCCATAACTCGCGATCAGCTCATAGATGGCGAAACATATACGGTATATGACGCAGCATACAACGGAACAGAGGCAGTATACATGACCTCCGGCGAGATAGAGGAAATACCATATGAGACCATACAGGGAACAGGAGTAGTTGTCGGAATATACAGATCAGTCGGAAACGAGTATCCAACTGTCAGGATAATAGATGAGACAGGAGAGGTCAAAACCTATAACTGCCGCACAGACAGAGATGCTGACTATTTCTTTACAGTGTACAACGGCAGTGATCCATATACAACAGTCATAGAATATGACGGCGGCGCATACTCTAAAAGCGATATTGAGGACATAACAAAAAATGTGTGCAGATACCGCATATATCACACAGGAGAGATCAGCTTTGAGGAATACCTGGGCGCGGAGGGCGGCACAGTCCGTTATACAGGCACAGCATTCGGTGATCATGCAATAGATCCCGAAACAACTGCTATTCTTGATATTGACAGCTATTTGAGCGGAGACAGCTCAGCGCTTAAAGTCAGCGCTGACATGCTCTATATCAATGGATTATATAATGTATACGCATACAGCCCATCGGACGGCGTATATGGATTTGTAATGCTTACAAACAGCGTTACAGCCCTGAGCGCATACACGCCAATAAGCATAGTAAGATCATATAACGGCATGAGCGTTGTAAACGGTTATGAGTATTATGACTATACTGTTCTCACCGGCAGCGACGAAAAAAGAATATTAACAGACGATTATGACTGTTATTTCAAAGAAGGCGACGCTATAATTTACACAGCCGATTCAGACGGTATTGCATATAATTGTATGTTGGTGAACGAGAGCATTTCGGATTACGATGATCTGCTCTATGATACTCTGTCAAATGAGACATTCTCATCAGTAATAGAAAGCAATTATCTGCCCTATCCCGATACAAACATATCTTCGTTAAGCAATAGTCATGATGAGGTCAGGGTATACTTTGGTCCTGTATACGAAAAGAAAGATAACACTTTAACTCTGCTGCTCAGACAAAACGAAAATATGTCAGATACAGGCGCAGACACGATAAAGTTCACTCTAAACCACAGCGAAAGCTCATATATATATGATTACTCATGCAGACCGGGAAAGGGCATGAGGGTATACGCAGGCTCTGCACCAAGCATTCCGTCCACGATCTACAAGCAAGCTCTTACAGACGGCGGAAATATGATAGACTGGGATACAGTTACAGGCGGCTATGAATACCCATCATTCGCGTTTGTAAAAACGATAAATGGCGAAGTGACAGACGTTATATATTACATTAACTGAATCTGCTTTGATCTATTCATTCGGCATAATTATTCAAATTAATATGGACCCAAAAAGAGGCTGTTGCAAACTCGTTGAGTTTTGCAACAGCCTCTCTGTTTATTTTCATATATCAGAATGCAATATCTAAATAGTCTAATGAATAGATAAATGCCTTCTGGCTCGTATAGTGACTCATAGCGTTGCCGAGCGCTGTGTTGTCAGGATAGTCGACTGAAGAACCGGTAACTACATTTTCCCTGTCAAATTCTGTTATCGTTATCATGGGATCTTCGTATTTATTCATATATATATATATATCCTCCGTTCTGTTTTAGGTAGTGTAAAGTGTTTTTACGTATTACTATGAAAACCTTAGCAGCTATGCGGGTTGTAGCGTCTATTTGTGCAAAATGACGATCACCTCCCCTTATTTCCCTTTGTAATATCCTAACATCATGCTCAAAATGGTTGTCAAGCCCGGGCTGAAAGCCCGTTAATTTCAGGCTTTACAAGCATTTTTGAGCATGATAAAATGTTGCACAAAGGGATTAAGGTTTTCTGTAGTTTTTCATATTTTACTTTACACTACCATAAAATATCATAAACAGACTGATCGTGTACCGCAGTACCACGACCGTCAAAAAAAGGCCGCCGCAAAACTCGTTGAGTTTTGCAACAGCCCCTCCCCGTTTCAGCCGCATCTGCTTAAGATCGCGGCTGTTTCGGCTCTTGTTATATTGTTTTTCGGTCTGAATGTGCCGTCGTCGTAGCCCTCAATTATGCCGCGCTCTGAGCACACGGAAACATACATCTTTGCGTAATCGGAAATATCGTCCTTATCGGTAAAATCAAGGCTTATGCCTCCGGCAAGCTCCAGGTATCTTCCGATAACCGCCGCCGCCTGCTCGCGGGTTATATATTCGTCCGGCGCAAACTCAGTATCGGTCATTCCGTTTATGATGCCCTTATCGACAGCCGCCGCGATATAGTTCTTTGCCCTGCAATTTATGCTGTCGGTAAACACTGGCGTTTTCTGCTCTGTCTCTATCCCCATGGCGGTGCAGAGCATCATAACGAACTCGCCGCGCGTTATGCGCTCATCAGGCTTGAAGCTGCCGCAGAAATAGCCGTTCAGCCTGCCGATCTGCTCAAGCTCCGAAATGAGCGGCTCGCTCCAGTGTCCGGAAATATCGCTTATTATGCTGCCCCATACAGGATACAGCTTTATTGCCGCGCCGCCGTGCTCGAGCTGACGTAAAGTTATTATGCTTTCACTGTTCACAGTTTCAAGCGTGTACAGTATCTCAGTATCTGCCGCGCCGTCACAGTACAGCTCTGCCGCGTATGTCTGACCCTCTGGCAGGAAATCAAGGCTTATATCCTGTTCCTGCGCTCCGTTGCATATCGAGCCGATATAATATGTATCGCCGCTCCTGCGCAGCATTACAACGCTCTGTCCAATGCTGCCCGAAAGAAGTCTGCTTTCATCCCAAACGGCAGGAAAGCTCTTGAAATATCCGTACAGCACGCTTTGGCGGTAGATCTCCGGCTTGTCGGAAAAGCACTGAATGCCCGATTCAAAAATTATCGGCAGAGCCGCTTTCTGACCGTTTGAAAAATAGTTCTTGCTGTTATAGTTCGATATAGCCGGTGTATAGTCCATAGGTCCTACGGCGTTTCTCGTAAACGGGAGCGTGCAGTTATGCTCAGCGGTAGGTCCCCAGTCGCCGCCGCTCTGGAAATGCTCGTTGCCGTACACTCCCTCGCGCGTTATAAGGTGCTGCCATGTTCTGCGCTCGCCTGTGGGCTTGTTGCAGCCGTGATAATTTACAAGCAGGTGCAGCGCGGCTGTTTCCTCTGTTATATCGTCATACAGCTTTAGCATATCCTGCGTTTCACTGTCGAAAAAGTCGACCTTTACGCCCTTTATGCCCATAGCCGCCCATTCCTTTAACCGCTCTCTTTTCTCCGGTGTGTCAAGATCCCAGTAGGTCGACCACACTATAACGCCTATCCCCTTTGCCTGAGCATAGTCTATGACCTCCTGCGTCCAGCTCTCTGTGCCGCTGTAGGTCTTTCTGCCCTGCTCATCAACTCCGCCCGGCTGCCAGCCCTCGTCGAGCAGAACATACTGCCAGCCCATTTCGGCAGAAAAATCGATATATTTTTTGTACACCTCCGGGTCGTTGGTGGGATCGCCGTTGAACCATGTCCAGCTTGTAACGCCCGGCTCTATCCAGCTTGTGTCCTCAAGCCTTGAGGGCGAGCAGAGATTTTCAAAAAGCTCCGTGTCCGCTATATCCTCAAGCCCGCCCACAGCCAGAGCGCGCCAGGGCGAGAGGAATGGCGCGGATATGATGACGTTTTTATCCTGCTTAGGCTCATACTCAAGATACAGCTTTCCGCTGCCGTCTGCGCGCAGCACAGAGCCTGCGTATGAGCCGTTCAGCTCCGCCTCTGAAAGCAGAGCATACTGACCGTCTGCCGTGCGTACAGTCATTGGCATGCCATAGATACCGTTAAGCCCTGTAAGCGTGTTCCTGTTATAGAACGCCTCATAGCACTTTTCATACTCCATCGCCCATACATCGGACTCGCCGCCGAATGTGAACACTGTGTTTTCAGAAACAGCCTCCGCGTCATAGTCAAGCGCGTAGCGATACGCCGCGCCGTCGTCATATGCGCGGACGTATAAAAGCAGCCGCGCCCCGTCCTTTTCTATTGTGAATACCGATTCATTCGCCTTATTTGTATATATCTTGCTCTTGCCCGTCACCATCTCATACTGCTCGTCGATAACATTATCGGCGCGCGAAACTATCGCCGCTCCGCTCGTAAGATCCGTGTCGGTCAGAGTCAAGCCAAGCCCCTCGGCTCGCATTATCTCATTATTGCCGCTGTACACGCTGTAGGTGATAACGCCGTTTTCATCGCTCAGCACTGCTTTTATATTCCCGTCCGGCGATGTGACGCTCTCCTCGGCATGCACAGCCGCCGCAAATAAAAGGACACATGAAAATGCGATGATCGCAGAGATCCTTTTCATCTGAACACTTCCTTTCATTTTACCCGTAGGGGCAGATATCATCTGCCCGCTTTCCCTATCCCGATTATTTTCTGGCGGATACCATCCGCACATACAAGCGCGGTTCGGGTTGATAATATCCGCACATATCGGCTCGTTCCGCGGTTTGTCTTTTCCAACCGTTTCCCCCGTTCTCCGTAGGGGCAGATATCATCTGCCCGCTTTCCCTGTCTCGTTTTTTTCGGGCGGATTATATCCGCCCCTACAAACGCAGTTCGGGTGGATACCATCCGCACATACCGGCTCGTTCCACGGTTTGTCTTTTTCAACCGTTTCCCCCGCTCTCCGTAGGGGCAGATATTATCTGCCCGCTTTCCATGCATAGTTTTTTTCGGGCGGATTATATCCGCACATACAAACGCAGTTCGGGCAGATACCATCCGCACATATCGGCTCGTTCCGCGGTTTGTCTTTTTCAACCGTTTCCCCCGTTCTCCGTAGGGGCAGATATCATCTGCCCGCTTTCCCTGTCTCGTTTTTTTCGGGCGGATTA
>CALXSS010000098.1 GCA_944391225.1 uncultured Clostridia bacterium | reverse complement strand
TAATGCTGAAATTTTCATTTATGAAAATTCCCACCTTAAACTTGACAGCAGTGATCCTTAAAAAACGGCTTATCTGCTTTGTTCTTTTCGCTTTATGTGGTCTGTGCATTTTGCTACAGCCCCTTGGGGTGCTTTCAATCCTGTATCGACTCCCACTTCCAGTCGCGGACCTCAGGGAGATCCTGACCGTAATCTGCAATATACTGCTTATGCTCAACAAGCTTGTCGCGCATGAGCTGTGTAAGATATGAGCCTTTGTTGCCAAGCTGCGGCAGATTTTTTACCGCTGCCATTGTGAGGTGGAATCTGTCTATCTCATTTTGAACTCTCATATCGAACGGAGTTGTTATTGTACCCTCCTCCATATATCCGTAAACATGGAGATTTCTGTTGTGCCTGTGATATGTAAGCTCATGGATAAGCTTTCTGTAACCGTGGAAAGCAAAGATGATCGGCTTGTCCTTAGTGAATATCGAATCATAATCCACATCGCTCAAACCGTGAGGATGCTCCGACTGCGGCTGAAGCTTCATAAGATCGACCACATTTACGACTCTGATCTTTACCTCAGGTATATTCTTATGCAGAATAGTTGCTGCCGCAAGCACCTCCAGCGTAGGCGTATCACCGCAACATGCGAGCACTACATCAGGCTCGCAGCCCTTGTCGTTCGATGCCCATTCCCATATGCCTATACCCTGAGTGCAGTGCTTAACAGCCTGCTCCATTGTGAGCCACTGCGGGCGCGGATGCTTAGATGTAACAAGCACATTCACGTAATTCTTGCTGCGTATGCAGTGGTCAAAGCATGAGAGCAGACAGTTTGAATCCGGCGGGAGATATATTCTTGCAACATCTGCTTTCTTATTAGAAATATGATCGAGGAAGCCCGGATCCTGGTGAGTAAAACCGTTATGATCCTGCTGCCATACGTTAGATGACAATATCAAGTTCAGCGACGCTATCTTCCGACGCCACGGCAGCTCAGATGTTACCTTAAGCCACTTAGCATGCTGAGCAGCCATTGAGTCAATTATCCTTATGAACGCTTCATAGCTGGCAAAGAAACCGTGACGTCCTGTAAGTATATAGCCCTCGAGCCAGCCCTCGCACATATGCTCTGAAAGCATTGAGTCCATTACTCGTCCGTCGTTGGCGAGGAACTCGTCATTATCGTACATTTCCACATTCCAGTCTCTGTTAGTCTCCTCAAAGACCTTTCCGAGCCTGTTCGACATAGTTTCATCAGGTCCGAATATACGGAAGTTTCTGCTCTCCTCATTCAGCTTGAATATATCGCGCACAAAGCCGCCAAGTTCTATCATATCCTGAGCCTCCACAGCGCCCGGCTCCGGCACGTCTACCGCGTATTCTCTGAAATCAGGCATACGCAGATCTCTGAGCAGCAGGCCGCCGTTAGCGTGTGGATTCGCGCCCATTCTCGCGTTGCCGGCAGGAGCTAATTCGGCTATTTCAGGCTTAAGTCTGCCGCTTTCATCAAACAGCTCCTCAGGTCTGTAGCTCATCATCCATTCCTTGAGCTGGTCTATATGCTCCGGCTTTGACATATCCATCGGCACCTGATGCGCTCTGAATGTGCCCTCTATTTCATTTCCGTCCACCCACTTCGGGCCTGTCCAGCCCTTAGGCGTGCGCAGAACTATCATCGGCCATACAGGGCGTTCCTTAAGCTCGCCGCTGCGCGCCTTTTTCTGTATATCCTTTATTTTTTCTATGACGGTATCCATTGTTTCTGCCATAAGCTTGTGCATCGTCATAGGATCGTCGCCCTCAACAAAGTGAGCCTCCCAGCCGCAGCCCTTGAAGAAGCTTTCTATCTCCTCATGCGAGATCCTCGCAAATATTGTCGGATTTGATATTTTATATCCGTTCAGATGCAGTATAGGCAGGACTGCGCCGTCGGTTTTCGGGTTAAGGAATTTATTTGAATGCCATGCTGTAGCAAGCGGACCTGTTTCAGCCTCTCCGTCGCCCACAACACACGCGCTTATAAGCTCAGGATTATCGAATACCGCGCCGAACGCATGCGCAAGCGAATAACCCAGCTCTCCGCCCTCGTTGATCGATCCGGGAGTCTCAGGAGCAACATGGCTCGATATTCCGCCCGGGAACGAGAACTGCTTGAACAGCTTTTTCATTCCTTCTACATCCTGGCTCACGTTCGGATATACCTCCGAATACGAACCCTCCATATATGTGTTCGCAACCATGAAATTGCCGCCGTGACCCGGACCTGAAATATAGATCATATCAAGGTCGTAACGCTTGATCGCTCTGTTGAGATGAGTGTATATAAAGTTCTGACCGGGCACCGTTCCCCAGTGTCCTACTATCTTGCTCTTTATATGCTCTCTTTTGAGCGGCTCTTTTAAAAGCGGATTGTCAAGAAGATACAGCTGTCCGGCAGCGAGATAGTTTGCCGCCCTCCACCATGCATCCATCTTTTCAAGCATTTCCCCGCAAAGAGGCTGCTTTTCAAGACAGTCGTTGTTATTCATATAAAATTCCTCCTGTAAAATATATCTGAAAGTGTCGTTAAACATTCAACACATGAATATTATAATATACTTCTGATAAAAAAATCAATATCCAATTTTCATAAAAATAGATATACAGCGTGATATTGTTAAAAATCACACAAAATCAAGAAATATTTTACCCGTATTTTCTACGGCAGTTTGTTAAAATTCCAATAAACTTCTTTAAAACGGATATGCTCTGATTTTTCAGAGAATAAAAAACTCATAAATTGATCTTTAAAACGAATATCTTGTGAAACGGCACTCGAGGCACGAGCGCGCAAAAAATACAGCATATAGAATTTAACAGGTAATTTTGCACAAAAGAAACCCGCCTGTCGGCGCATAACAGCATAGGCACAGCTGAGTAGATAGCGCACTGTTCAAAAGGGGCTCTCTCCTGTACAGAGCCGTCAAAAAGGAACGCAAAATAATAAGGCTGCCGCAAAACAGCCTGCGGCAGCCATGAGAGGCTTAGGAAAATAAGCCTCGGAAATGTCGATATTTTTTTAATTATTCAGGATCGATCACATTAGTTTCCTCGCGCTCGGTAGTTTCGCCCGAAGTTGTAGTGGAAGTGATGGTTGAAGATCCGCTGTTAGATGACGAGCTGCTCTTTGAAGAACTGCTGTTAGACGAGCTGCTATCGGAGGTATCGCTCGAAGAACTGCTGCTCTTTGAGGAACTGCCTGATGCGCCGCTGTTAGACGAGCTGCTCTTTGAGGAGCTGCCCGACGAGCTGCCGCTTGACGAGCCGCTTGACGAGCTGCTGCTTGACGAGCTGCCTGACGAATCGTCAGGATCATCATTGTCAGATACTGAGCTGCTCTCAGCTGTATCGGAGCTGCTTACGCTCTCCTCCGGCTGTTCGCTCGAAGCTGCCTGCGCCGCGTTAGAATAGTCAAGCTCATCAAGACGGCTGAATGTATAACCCTCGCTCATCAGCTTTTCGATAAGCGCCGGCAAAGCGTCAACTGTAGCCTGCTTATTTACTGTATCATGCATCAAAATGATAAGGTTGTTTACATTCGGTCTTGTGCTTTCAAAATAATCGATAAGCCCCTGAGCGTCCTTTGTTGCCCCCTCGGCATCGCCTGTAAGGCTGTTCCAGTCGCAGTAATAATATCCCATATCCGCAAGAGCATCCTTATATGTGCCTTTTACAGAGCCATAGCTGTCAGTCTCAAAGCTGCCGCCCGGGAATCTGAATATTTTGAACGGCTCAACATTTCCCGGTGTGTTGTCAACTATCAGCTGATAAGTTTTTTCAACCTCATCTCTAAAATTCTGTTCATTAGCATATACTGTAGCGTAGTCATGAGTATATGAGTGAGGAGCGGCAAGATGTCCCTCCTGAATAACGCGGGTACACATATACGGTGTTTTTTCTATATACTTACCCACCATAAAGAATGTAGCCTTTACATTGTACCTGCGCAGAATATCGAGGATCTGCGGAGTTATGGAATCATTCGGACCATCGTCAAAGGTGAGATAAACATGCTTTTTTTGACCTGAACGCATTATCTCGTCGAGGAAGTTGTTATCCCCCTTTACCGGAGCCGGGATTGATGATTCCTTTACAACCGGCGTTGGCGCCTCTGTCTCAAACGGTACCTGTGTTACAACCGTGTTTTCAGCATTGTTATTATTCTGTGTTTCATTGCCGCCGGAGCACTTTGAAACACCCACTATAATAAGTATTATGATAAGAGCGAACACACCTACCAAAACGGCAAGTCGTATCCTGCGCATTCTTTGTTTCTGCAATCTTTGCTTTTTCAGACGCTCGCGTCTGCGCGCCTCAAAATCCTGTGATACTGCCATGATATTACATTTATCCCCTTTCTATATACATGCAGCCGAAAAACCGCGGCTGATAAACTCTTATTTGTGACATATTGATATTATACACCATATTAAGATAAAATTCAACATATTTCTTCAAAAATATTTCATTAAAAACATTAATTTTTAATTAAGATATTCAAGTAAAAAAGCTCAAAAAAGGAGGCAATAAGATGAAAGCAAAAATAATGATCGCGCTGCTGCTTACAGCCGTCAGCATTTCAGCCTGCTCGAGCGAGGCAGCTCCGGCAATGTCCTCAGCCGGGGACTACAGCGCGCTTGATCCAAAGGGCAGCGGCTGGGGGTTCGTGCGAAAAAAAGGCGCTCCGCCCGAAACTGCCATTTCCCAAACATCGCTGCTTGAGCGGTATGGAGGCATTTTCATTGACCACAGCGAGGGCAGAAGCCTGTATCTTACATTTGATGAGGGATATGAAAACGGCTGTACCGCCGGTATACTTGACACGCTTGCAGAGACGCAGACGCCCGCGGCATTTTTTGTCACAGGTCCGTATCTTGAAAAGCAGACCGAGCTTGTACAGCGAATGATAGACGAAGGGCATATTGTAGGCAACCACACCGTAAACCATCTCAATCTCCCCAACCAGCCGGCGGAAACAGTAAAGAGCGAAATAACCAAGCTGAACGAGCGTTGCGAGGAGCTTTACGGCTATACCATGAAATACATGCGCCCGCCGGAGGGCGAGTTCAGCGAACGCACGCTGGCAATAACGCGCGATCTGGGGCTCACGACAGTGATGTGGAGCTTTGCCTATAAGGACTGGGATATAAACGCGCAGCAGGGCGCACAGCACGCATACGAAAATGTAGTTCCCTATCTGCATGACGGAGCCGTACTGCTGCTGCATGCGGTATCAACCGACAATGCAGCAGCGCTTGAAAGCATCATAACCGCCGCGAAGGAGAATGGCTATACTTTTAAAAGCCTTGATGAGATAAATATTGGGAATAATAATTAAATATTTATAAATTTTTAATAAAAAGGTGATGACAATTTCATCAAAGTGTGCTACAATATACCTGTATACAGATGTTATGACTGCGTTTGCCAATAAGCGGCACATGCCGCTTATTGCATCGCACTCGAAAGCCGTATGCGCATATGCGCCGGCAAAGAGGCAGATAAGATCATAACGCAGCCGAAACGTCTGAAAAAACGGGGAGGTAGCCTATATTGGCAAACGAATATGAACAAAGAAATGGATCCATTGGATTTTTACGGAGAGTCGCTGCTGCTATATGACAGCGTGCTTATTGAGCTTAGCTCAAGAATAGACATAATAAGAAAATCGCGTCTGCTTCACAGCGAGCGCGATCCTATCGAAAATGTAAAAACGCGTATAAAATCGCCCGACAGCATGATAGAAAAGCTGAAAATGAAAGGTCTTGAGCCTGTAGCGGAAAGCATACCGGGCAACATCAACGACGCTGCAGGAATGCGTGTGATATGCACCTATATTGATGATGTATACAGCGTAGCAGCCATACTGGCAAAGCAAAAGGATATAGAGGTTCTTGAGGTAAAGGATTATATAAAAAACCCAAAACCCAGCGGTTACAGGAGCTACCATATGATAGTGGAGCTTCCGATATATATAGGCGAGGATCACCACAGGATATGCGCGGAGATCCAGCTTAGAACGCTCTCTATGGACTTTTGGGCAAGCTTAGAGCACCAGATCCGCTATAAGCACGACATACCCAACCATAAGATGATAGAATCGGAGCTCAAGCGCTGCGCAGACGAGGTAGCGTCAGTAGAAATGAACTTCCTTACTATACGCGACATGATAAATGCTACCGGGCACCGCTCCGGATGAAAAGGAGGACAATTGTAATGAAGGTTCTGCTTGCAGATGATGAAAAGGAGCTTACCAAAGCCCTTTCTGCCATACTAAAATTTAACGGCTATGAGGTAGATTGTGTTTTTGACGGAGAAGCGGCATACAATGCCGCTCTGGAAAATGAGTATGACGCGCTGATATTTGACGTTATGATGCCAAAAATGACCGGAATGGAAGCGCTTTCAAAGCTCAGGGAAAGAAATGTAGACACCCCTGTGCTGCTGCTTACCGCAAAATCCGAATATGCCGACAGAATAGCCGGACTTGACGCCGGAGCTGACGATTATCTTACAAAGCCGTTCAACACAGGAGAGCTTATGGCGCGGCTCCGCGCAATGACAAGGCGCAGCGCAGAAAGCAAAAATGACATTGTGCATTGCGGCAACGTGACGCTGAACAAGGAAAAGCTTGAGATCAAGACCGATTCAGCCTCGTTCCGCCTTGCAAACCGCGAATTCAGGATGTTTGAGCTGCTTATATCGAGGATAGGCACGCCGGTGTCTGAGCAGCAGTTTGTGGACAGGATATTTGATGACGAGAGCGACACTGAGGAGGGCGTTGTATTTTTGTACATCTCATATCTGCGCGCAAAGCTCAACGCGATAGGCGCGAACGTGAGCATTACAACCACAGATGATAATAAGTATATACTTACCGCAGTATAAAGCAGGTGATAAAATATGCTAAGAGCGTTCAGGATAAGGCTTGTCAGCGTCACTATGCTGTGTATCAGCATAGTTGTGCTTGCAATAACAAGCGCGATAAACATTTCCAATGCAATAAGGCTCAGGCAGCGCGCAGATTCCATGCTTGATCTTATAAGCGAATACAACGGAACTTTACCGCAAAGCACCACGGAGGTGGAGGGCAAGATAGATTTCTATTTCAGTCAGGAAACGCCGTTCCAGACCAGATACTTCGTGCTCAGGTTTGACGATGTCGGGAATCTTACCGAGGCAATGACAAATTACATAGCGGCAGTATCTGTAGACGATATACAGCGCTATGCCGCGCTTACGGCGCATCTCAAAAACAAATCCCGTGGCAGCATAGGTCAATATCGTTATCTTGTGACAGACAGCAGCGATGGGCGCATGATAACCTTTCTTGACAGGTCGCAGGACAGGGATTCGGCGTTTGCTCTGCTTGCAATATCGATATTTACCGCGGTTATAGGTCTTTCATGTATCTTAGTGATTATGATAATACTGTCCAAAAAGATAGTCCAGCCGTTCATCAGAAATCAGGAAAAGCAAAAGGAATTCATAACCGACGCCGGTCACGAGCTAAAAACGCCGCTTGCTATAATACGCACGAACGCGGAGGTGCTTGAGGTATGCTGCGGCGGCAATGAATGGATAGACAGCATAAAGAATCAGACTGAGCGACTGGACGGGCTTGTAAAGGGTCTTTTACAGCTTGCGCGCAGCAGTGAAACCAACCATGATGAGGTTCATATTGTATTCCCGCTGAGCGCGGCGGTCAATGAAGTGACGGAATCATTTATAACAATGGCGAATCAAAAAGGACATACAATACATATAGATATATCTCCCAATATCGATTTCAAGGGAGACCCGAACAGTATCAGGACACTTGTTTCCATACTTGTTGATAACGCCATAAAATATGCCTCTGAAAACGGCGAGATCTGCGTTTCACTCACGCGCATGGGAAAAAGCACCGCAAAAACAGCCAAGCTGATAGTTGAAAACGAAACAGATATCGATAACAGCGAGGATGTGAACAGATATTTTGAACGTTTCTACCGTTCGGAGGGCTCTCGTTCACGCCAGACGGGCGGATACGGTATAGGACTTTCGGTGGCAAAGACGATAACGGAAGCCCATAAGGGAAAGATATCCGTATCGCACAGCGGAAACAGGATATATTTCACAGTTATATTATGAAAGGAAAACAAAAAAATGGTATATGTAATATTAGCAGACGGATTTGAAGAAATTGAGGCGATAGAGCCTGTAGACATAATGCGCCGCTCAGGACTTGATGTAAAAACAGTTTCAATAATGAACGGCAAAACAGTCAAGG
>CALXSS010000097.1 GCA_944391225.1 uncultured Clostridia bacterium | reverse complement strand
AATTACACAAAAAATACGTTTAAATACACATATTTACACATTTCACCCGTTATTCAGATGTCAAAAATATTTTCCCGCTGCCACAACTGCTGTATTTTTCATACAAAACACACTAAAATCATATAATACCTTACGGAAAATTAGTAAAAACTATATGCTGGCAGCGCTAAAAAAATTTTTATTTGACAAATCCGCGATAATGTTATAAAATAATATGTATATAGCTTAAAATAATTCAGAAAAGGAAGGTTGGATAGAATGCCAAAAAAAGGCGAATACAGTAACGAATCTATCACAAAGCTTAAAGGCGAAGAACGAGTCCGCTCGCGTCCTGCCGTAATTTTCGGCTCTGACGGGCTGGACGGCTGTGAGCATTCATTTTTTGAAATACTTTCCAACTCTATTGACGAGGCGCGCGAGGGCTACGGAAATATTATAGAAATAACCCGTTATGCCGACCGCTCCATTGAGGTACGCGACCATGGACGCGGCGTACCCCTTGACTACAATGAGGCTGAGCAGTGTTATAACTGGGAGCTTGTGTACTGCGAGCTTTACGCCGGAGGCAAATACAAAAACAACGACGGCGGAATGTATGAATACAGCCTTGGTCTGAACGGACTGGGCGCGTGTGCAACTCAGTATTCCTCCGAATATATGGATGTTGAGGTAGTGCGTGACAAGACCAGGTACTCCCTCCATTTTGAAAAGGGCAAAAATATAGGCGGGCTTAAAAAGGAGCCTGTAAGCACATCAAAAACCGGTACAGTTCAGAGATGGAGACCGGATCTTGAGGTCTTTACCGATATAAATATACCTCTTGAGTTTTATCAGGACATACTCAACAAGCAGGCTATGGTAAACGCCGGTCTGAAATTCGTGCTCTATAACGAGACCGAGGACGGCATGGAAATGTATGAATATTACTATGAAAACGGCATAGTTGACTATCTTTCCGAGGCTGTAGGCGAGGATGCGTTCACCTCTGTTGAAACATGGGAGTGCGAGCGCTCAGGCAGAGACCGCGAGGACAAGGACGAGTACAAAATGAAAATGCAGATAGCTTTCTGTTTTTCAAACAAGGTAAGCTTTCTGGAATATTATCACAATTCAAGCTACCTTGAGCACGGCGGCTCACCTGATAAGGCAGTGCGCAACGCCTTTGTTTATTCGATAGACCGCTATATGAAGCAGAACAGCAAATACAATAAAAGTGAATCAAAAATAACTTTTAATGATGTATCCGACTGTCTCGCGCTCGTTATAAACTCGTTCTCAACACAGACAAGCTACGAGAACCAGACAAAAAAAGCAATAAATAACAAATTTATCCAAGAGGCTATGACGGAATTTCTGCGTCATCAGCTGGAGGTATATTTTATAGAAAACAAGGCTGACGCGGAAAAGATCGCAAACCAGGTCCTTATAAACAAGCGCAGCCGCGAAAATGCCGAAAAAGCGCGAATAGACATCAAGAAAAAGCTTACCGGCTCAATGGACGTGACGAACAGAGTCGCAAAATTTGTCGATTGCCGCAGCAAGGATCCTGAGCAGCGCGAGGTATATATAGTTGAGGGTGATTCAGCCCTTGGCTCCTGCAAGCTGGCTCGCGACCCGTACTTCCAGGCTATAATGCCGATACGAGGCAAGATACTCAACTGTCTCAAGGCCGATTATCCCAAAATATTCAAGAGCGACGTTATAGTCGATCTTATAAAAGTGCTCGGCTGCGGAGTGGAGATAAAATCCGCCCACAACAAGAACCTTGACAGCTTCAGCCTTGAAAATCTGCGTTGGAGCAAGGTCATAATCTGCACCGATGCCGATGTGGACGGATTCCAGATAAGGACACTGCTGCTTACCATGATATACAGGCTGATGCCCACGCTTATCGAGGTAGGCAAGGTCTATATAGCGGAATCGCCGCTTTATGAGATAGTCGTCACAAAAGGCAAGACTAAGGGCAAAAAATATTTTGCCTACACAGACGCGGAAAAGGAACGCATACTTGACGAGCTGAGCAAGGCGGGACTTTCAAAGGACAAGGATGACTTTGATATAAAGCGCTCAAAGGGACTTGGTGAAAACCAGCCAGACATGATGAGCCTTACCACAATGCACCCCGCAACACGCAGGCTTATACGCGTCACGCCCGAAAGCGCCGAGCGCACAGCTATGATGTTTGATATACTTCTCGGAGACAACCTGCAAAGCAGAAAGCAGTATATCTCCGACAACGGCGCGCAGTATATGGAGATGCTCGACCTCTCCTGATGCGGCGTCATATAGATTATGTTTTACGCTAACTAAAATATATAAATTCAGAGAGGAGTCTGTTAATGGCAAGGAAAAAGAAAGAGCCTGAAAAAGAATTTGTTCCGGCTCCGATAGCCGAACAGGCAATAACAGAAACACTTGAAACCAACTATATGCCCTACGCCATGAGCGTTATAATATCGCGTGCTATACCCGAGATAGACGGACTCAAGCCGGCTCACAGAAAGCTGCTGTACACAATGTATAAAATGGGTCTGCTTGGCGGAAAATTCACAAAATCCGCAAACGTGGTCGGCGCAACGATGAAGCTTAACCCTCACGGAGACAGTGCAATATACGAAACAATGGTGCGTCTTACACGCGGAAACGAGGCGCTGCTCCATCCGCTCGTGGAATCACAGGGAAACTTCGGAAAGGCATACTCGCGCGATATGGCATATGCCGCGCCGCGATATACCGAGGTACGGCTCGAGCCTATTTGCGCTGAGCTTTTCGGGGATATAAACAAAAACACCGTGACCTTTGTTGACAACTACGACGGAGAGCTAAAGGAGCCGACACTGCTCCCGGCAGCGTTCCCCTCAATACTTGTCAATCCGAACCAGGGCATAGCAGTCGGCATGGCGTCGAATATATGCTCGTTCAACCTGCGCGAGGTCTGCGATGCGACCATAGCGTATATGAAGAACAAGGACGCCGATATACTTGATATAATGCCCGCGCCTGACTTTTCGCTCGGAGCTGAGATCATATATAACCGCAACGAAATGAGCGCCATCTATGAAACAGGGCGCGGCAGCTTCAAAATGCGCGCGAAATACACTTATGACAAAGCAAACAACTGCATAGACATCACAGAGATACCCTATACCACGACCTGTGAGGCTATAATCGGCAAGATAATGGATCTGCTTAAGGCAAACAAGCTCAAAGAAATATCTGACGCCCGTGACGAAACGGGACTGAGCGGCTTTAAGCTCACTCTTGATCTTAAGCGCGGCACCGACCCTGATGAGCTAATGCTCAAGCTCTACAAGCTTACTCCGCTTGAGGACAGCTTTGCCTGCAACTTTAATATACTCATAGACGCCGTTCCGCGAGTTATGGGTATAAAGGAGATCTTAGACGAGTGGATAAAATTCAGGATGGGCTGCATCAGGAACGGCATAAAATACGACATAGATCAGAAAAGCCGCAGACTGCATCTTCTGATGGGTCTAAAAAAGATACTGCTCGATATAGACAAGGCAATATCTATAATCCGCCATACAGAGCTTGACTCCGAGGTAATACCCAACCTCATGGCAGGCTTTGGAATAGATGAGACACAGGCAGAATACATCTCAGAAATAAAGCTCCGAAACCTCAACAAGGAGTATATCCTGAAAAACGTTGACAATATCGAAAAGCTTGTGAAGGAGATAGAGGAGCTCAACAGGCTGCTCTGCAGTGATAAGCTCATAAAATCGCTTATAGCCTCGCAGCTCAAAGCAATAGCAAAAAAATACGGTCAGGAAAGAAGGACAACGCTTACAAGCTCTGAGGAGCTTTCAGAATACAAGGCTGAGGAGCATATAGAGGATTATCCTCTGACCATATTCTTCACACGCGGTCAATATCTTAAAAAGGTGCCTGCCTCGTCTCTCCGCTCCACCACATCGGAGCACAAGCTGAGAGAAGATGATGAGATAATAATGACGGCAGAATCTTCAAATATGTCTGAGCTGCTCTTCTTTACCGACAAATGCAATGTATATAAAATGAAGACCTACGATATGCCCGATTCCAAGGTCGCCGCCTTAGGTGAATATCTGCCCGGAATATTGGGGCTTGAACAGGATGAAAAAATAGTGTATACTGTAGTTACAAAGGATTTTGAGGGATTCATGCTGTTCACCTTTGAAAACGGAAAGCTCGCAAAGGTCGCGCTCAAAAACTACGAGACAAAAACAAACAGGAAAAAGCTGATCGGCGCTTATTCTGACAAGTCACCGATCTGTGATATATGCTTCATTGAAACAGACAAGGATATAGTTATCAACATCGAAAATGACAGGATATTGTGTCTTAACACCGCGCTTGTGCCGCTCAAATCAACCAAGAACACACAGGGCGTACAGGTGGTAAGACAGCCTAAGGCTGGAGCAAAGCCCGTGTCGGTGATCCCGGCTGAGAGCTGCGGAATTGAGGATCTGAACAAATACACCATCCGCACCATACCTGCCTCCGCCAAAACAATAAAGCGAGAGAGCCGCCAGCTGAGTCTGTGAAAATGATTCTCTGAATACTTTTGAAAGGACGTGATAATCATGAGAGAAAATGAAATCGAGAAGAAAAAGGAACAGTTTTATAAAACAGCCGCTGATCTGTACAAACCGTTCCCCAAGGAGCTGTTCAAGGCTTACGGCGTAAAAAGAGGTCTTAGAAACGAAGATGAGACCGGCGTTATGGCAGGTCTTACCTCGGTAGGTCAGGTAATAGGCTACTACATTGAGGACGGCGAGAAAATACCGGCTGAGGGACACCTTAAGTACAGAGGCTATGATATAAACGATATCGTTTACAACTGCGAAAAAGAGGGACGCTTCGGCTTTGAAGAAGTGGCTTATCTGCTGCTTTTCGGTCAGCTGCCCACAGTTCAGCAGCTTGCAAAATTCACAGAGCTTATAGGCGAGCTGCGCCCGCTCCCGGCAGGCTTTTCTGAGGATATGATCCTTAAGGCGCCGTCTACTAACATTATGAACAAAATGGCAAGAAGTGTGCTTGCATCATATTCCTATGACAAGAACCCGGACGAGATCTCGGTTGAAAACATACTCCGCCAGTCGATAGAACTTATAGCCCGTCTGCCGGTAATGGCAGCTGTTGGCTATCAGGCAAAAAAGCATTATCATGACGGTGAAAGCCTATATCTGCATGTTCCGCAGAAGCAGCTTTCAACAGCTGAAAATCTGCTTTACATGCTGCGTCCCGATAATAAGTATACCCGCGATGAGGCTGAGCTGCTTGACGTTATGCTCATGATACAGGCAGAGCACGGCGGCGGTAACAACAGTGCGTTCACTACACGAGTTGTATCCTCCTCAGGAACAGACACATACAGCGCTATCGCAGCAGCAATAGGCTCGCTCAAAGGACCTAAGCACGGCGGCGCAAACGCTAAGGTCATGGCTATGATGGAAGATATAAAATCAAACGTCAAGGACTGGACAGACGATGAGGAGATCGCGGCTTATCTTGAAAGGATACTCAGAAAAGAGGTTTACGATCATGCCGGCCTTATTTACGGTATGGGACATGCTGTTTATACATACAGCGATCCAAGATGTATTCTTCTGAAGGAACGCGCAGAAAAGCTCGCATCAAAAGATCCGGATATGAAAAAGGAATATGATCTCTACACAAAGGTCGAGCTGCTCACACCTGACTGCTTCCACAGAGTAAAGAACAGCCACAAGGTGATGTGCGCAAACGTAGACATGTATTCAGGCTTTGTATACAAGATGCTTGGCATAGCGCCGGAAATGTATACTCCGCTTTTCGCTATATCAAGAATAACCGGCTGGTGCGCTCACAGGCTCGAGGAAACTCTCGGCTGCTCGCGCATAATCCGTCCGGCTTACAAGTCGATAGTAAATAAAAAGGAATACGTTCCGATCTCGGAAAGATAATCAATAAGCTCATATTCTGAAAGGAATCAACTGAAAATGAAAGACAAGGTAAACATTCTCGGAGTTTACGTTGATATGGTCAATATCCCGCAGGCTGCCGACAGGATCATTCGCTTCTTTGATGAGGACAGACTCCACAAGGTATACACGCCCAACTCTGAAATAATCATGGCTGCGTACAAGGACGAGTCATTCAAGGATCTGCTTAACAGCGCGGATCTGCTGACCGCCGACGGAATAGGCGTTGTTTACGCCTCAAAGATACTCGGCAAGCCCATAAACGAGCGCGCTGCCGGGTTTGATATTGCCTGCGAGGTGCTCGACAGGATAAACGGCACTTCAAGAAAATTATTTCTCTTTGGAGGTAAGCCGGGCGTAGCGGAGCTGGCAAGAGATAATTTACTAAAAAAATATCCCGCGCTCAACATCGTAGGATGCAGAAACGGCTATTTCAAGCCGGAGGAGGAGCCGGAAATTGTTAAGGAGATCAACGATTCCGGGGCTGATCTTGTTTTTGTATGCTTAGGCGCGCCCAAGCAGGAGCAGTGGCTCGACCGCAATTCAGACGCCCTCAAAGCGCGCGTTGCTATGGGCATTGGCGGAAGCCTTGACGTGTTCGCCGGAACGGCTGAACGCGCTCCTAAATTTTTCTGCGATCACGGCATAGAATGGCTGTACAGACTTATAAAGCAGCCAAGCCGCGCCGGAAGAATGCTCGCGCTGCCAAAATTCGGGCTTACTGTGCTGTTCAAAGGAAAAAAATACAGCCAGGACTAAAAAGGATCATCATCAATGGGAATACTAATAGCAATAGACGGGGTGGACGCAAGCGGAAAACAAACTCAGTCGCAGCTTGTATATGAAAAGCTCGCCGCTTCAGGAGTAAAGGTCAGGCTCGTGTCTTTCCCTGCATACGACTCAGATTCCTCAGTTCTTGTAAAAATGTATCTTAACGGAGAATTCGGTTCAAAGCCGGAGGATGTGAACGCCTATGCCGCCTCCACTTTTTTCGCGGCAGACCGTTTCGCGTCATTCCGGCGCGACTGGAAAAAGGATTACGACAGCGGCGCCGTTATAATAGCTGACAGATATGTTCAGTCAAACATGATACATCAGGCGTCCAAGCTGGCTCAGAGTGAAAAGAAGGCTTTTATTGACTGGCTGTATGATCTTGAATACAGGGTCTACGGGCTGCCTCAGCCCGATGTCACCGTATTTCTCGATATGCCGCCCGAAAAAGCCGCCGCGCTTATGGCTGAAAGATCAAACAAGATAGACAACAGCAGCACAAAGGACATACATGAGCGCAGCAGCGAATATCTAAGAGCAAGCTACGACAACGCGCTCGGGATAGCCGAGAGCTTCGGCTGGAAACGCGTGTCCTGTACATACGGCAGCACCATAAGAACTATTGAGGATATAAACAATGAAATAATGGGTATCGTTACAGATGCCATCAACGCAAAAACAATAAGCGCTTCGTGATCCGGACGAGCGCTTATTGTTTTTCTGTATCGGTTATTCTGGTATATATTCTATATTTGTATCGCCGTATTCGCTGTTTACATATACCCTGTTAGCAGCGTCTGAGCTGCCGTTGACAGAATAGTCCTCAGCCTGCCCTGTCAGGCTCAGCCTTATATCGCCATAGCTGCTTTCGGCGCTCAGCATTGAAACACTTGCGCTTTCAAGCGCTGTATCGCCGTAATCGTTTATAATATCAATGCTTCCGCTTTTGACCTCCTTTGCTGTTATCTCACCGCTGCCATTATTCATGTATACCGCATTAGCAACCAGGCTGCATATCTCTATGCTGCCGCTGTCTGAACCGGTATTCACTATCTCATATTCTGAATCGCTCAGCTTCACATTCCCATGCTCGCTTTCAGCCTCAGCCGACCTGCCTCCGCCGCTTACGCTCACATCTCCTGTATTTGATTTTGCGAATATGTCACACTGCGAATTTTCGGAGATTATATTTCCATTTTTGCTTTCCAATGACATGCTGCCCGCGCTGATACCGGATACCGTTATATCCGCTCCCGTGCTTTGCGCTTTTATCTCACCCGAATAGTCCGACGGCAGTCTAAGTGTTATAACAGGCTGTTCCGCGTTAAAGCTTATTTCCAAATGCTTATACCACTCAGCAGGATCAAAAGCTGTATTTGTAAAGCTGTATTCTGCCGCTCCGTTTTCCGTATTCATAGCAAGCTCTCTGTTATCAGGATAGGTTATTGTTATCGACTCATCATCAGAGCTTTCAATAACTATATCATCGTATCCCGAATATATCGATATGTTCTGAGAATCGACCGTTTCTGTAAGATAGCTGACAGGCTCCGTGCTGCCCGCGCCCATCAGCAGCCCCGCTCCGCCAAGAGCGGCGCCCGCAATGATCAGTCCTCCGGCGATCATGAGCATATTTCTGTGTATTTTTCTCATTTTGACGCCCTCCTCTTTCCTGCTGGTAGTGTCAAATAGACACCCCATTTTTTATTTTAAATTTCTTTAAAATCGTTGATTTTATGAGGTTTTTTTTTTTTTTTTTTTTTATTATTTCATTTATTTCTTTTTTATGTTATATTTTTTTT
>CALXSS010000096.1 GCA_944391225.1 uncultured Clostridia bacterium | reverse complement strand
TGCACAAATAGACGCTACAACCCGCATAGCTGCTAAGGTTTTCGTAGTAATACGTAAAAATACTTTACACTACCATAGCGGAGGCGGAGGGCACGGAGATGAAAACGGTAAATTTGTTTATCGGCGGCTGTCCTCTTTCAAGACACTATGCAAACATGCACAGCGGAGCGGCTGAATATGATTTTGAGTTCAACGGCGAGCGAACCGGTATCAGGGTGTCGCTTATGCAGGCTCTGCAAAGCGATATATGGGACGTGGTAACGCTGCAGCAGGCAAGCAGCCTGAGTGTCGATCATAATACGTATCAGCCGTATCTGAACGCGCTGGCTGAATATGTCCGCATACATGCGCCAAAGGCGCGGATATATATACATCAGACCTGGGCGTACGAGGAGGGCAGCAAAAGATTGTGCGGCGAGCTGGGCTATGCCTGCCGCCGCGATATGTATAATGAGCTTACGGCGGCATATCTGAAGGCGGCGTCTGAGCTGGACGCTCTGGTAATACCCAGTGGCAGAGCCTTTGAGGAGCTTTCCGAAATGGGAGTAAGGGGGCTTCACCGCGACACGTTCCACGCGTCGCTCGGTATTGGCAGGCTCGCTCTCGGAATGGTATGGTTTGAGGCTCTTACAGGCAGGAGAGCCGTATCTGAAAACATACCGCGGCTTGATGAGCCGGTAAGCGAAAACGATCTGAGGGCTGTCCGGAGCTGCGCTCATACAGCCGTTCAGGCAGCGTTGAAAGGAGAATTATAATAAGAAATGTACAGATTCAGCGGTAAAGAGTTTATAACGGATAAATACAATACGCCAACGCCGTGGATGAACTATCTTTCCAACGGCACCCTGCATACGATGATGTCGCAGGCAGGCGGCGGAGTGGCGTTTTACAAATCGCCGCAGATATGGCGAATAAACCACTACAGGTTTTTTCATCTGCCCACGGACAGGAGCGGATTTTACACATATATAAGGGACGGTAAAGATGTTTGGTGTCCCACATGCGAGCCCTGCGCCTCCAAGCCCGAAATTTGGAGCGCGGCTCATGGTATGGGCTATACAAGATTTGAGGCTGAAAAGAACGGCATAAAAGCCGTATGCAGATATTTTATAGGCGAATACGAAAATGCGCTCATATGGAATTTGAAGCTCATTTCCGATACTGACAGGAAAATAAGCGTATTCCCATATGTGGAGCTGGGCATGATGGAGTTTATGCGAGAGCTGCAATGGCAGTGCTATAACAAGCATCAGCTTTCCGCATATAACATGGACGATATACTCGTATATAAATACGGAGTGGAGGATCAGCCCAAGCCTGACGAAACGCCGCTCGTATATTTTGCAGCCGATGTGCCTGTTACCGCGTTTGACTGCGACAGGGATGAGTTTGTCGGCTCATACAGGAGCGAGGAAAACCCACAGAATGTGGAAAAGGGCGGCTGCACAAATTCCACGCTTTACGGCGGAGATCCGTGCTTTGCGCTCCAGCTCGACATAGAGCTTAAGGCAGGCGAGGAAAGGGAGATCAATATTTTCTTAGGCACGGCAATGACTGAGAGCGAGATAAAAAAATCGGTCTGCGCATGTAGAGAAAAGGGGTTTATTGACAGATCGTTCGAGTCGCTGGGCAGATTCTGGAACGATTATCTCGGCAAATTCAGCTGTGAAATACCCGATAAGGATGCAGAGGTAATGATAAACGTCTGGAATCCTTACCAGGCGGAGCGTAATTTCAGGTTTTCAAGGAATATAAGCTATTATGCAACAGGCACGTTCCGCGGAGTGGGCGTGAGAGATACTGCTCAGGATATTCTGGCGGTCATCCCATTCGATCTGCGCCGCGCAAAGGACAAGCTGAACCTGCTGTTCACGCAGCAGTATCAGGACGGACACTGCAACCATTATTGCTTCCCTACAGAGGGCTGGGAGCCTGTTACAAGGATCCACAGCGACAATCATCTGTGGCTTGTGATGACTTGCTACCACATAATCATGGAGGAGGGCAGCCTGGATTATCTCCATGAAGATGTGCCTTTTTATGACGGCGGCTCCGCTAAGGTTTGGGAGCATATAAAGAGATCGATAGATTTCTGCATGAATAATCTTGGCGAAAACGGATTCCCGCTTATGCTCGCATCTGACTGGAACGACATGCTTTACAAGGTCTGTCGCGAGGGCAGGGGCGAGAGCGTATGGACGTGCATGCAGCTTGGCAAAGTTCTGAAAATGATGGCTGAGCTTGCCGGACTGATGGGCGAGGACAGCGGAAAATATATGGATATATACAGCAGCTGCGAAAAGCTCGTAAACGAAAAGGCATGGGACGGCGAATGGTATATACGCTGTATCACCGATAACGGAAAGCGCATAGGCAGCGCGGCAGAGCCTCAGGCAAAGATATGGCTCAATACTCAGAGCTGGGCAGTGATCAGCGGTCTTGGCAAAAACGGCAGACAGGCTATGGACAGCGTAAAGAAATATCTTGATACAGAGCTCGGTATCAAAAAGATACATCCGGCTATGCAGGACTATCCCACAAAGGAGGATCCGCTTACATACTACAACAAGGGCTGCGGTGAGAACGGCAGCGTGTTCTGCCACGCCAACACATGGGCGATAATAGCTGAGTGTATGCTCAGACGTCCGGAAAATGCTTACAAGTATTATCATCAGCTGCTGCCGTCGGTCGCTCAGAAAAAGGCGGGAGAGTGGAGGTACAAGGCGGAGCCGTATGTATATGCCTCAAATATTTTCGGACCTGAGAGCGACAAGTTCGGGCTGGCAAATGTTTCGTGGCTCACAGGCACGGCAGCCTGGATGTATGTTGCTGTGACACAGTATATGCTCGGCATAAGAGCCGCGTGGGACGGTCTTGTAATAGACCCGTGTCTGGCGCCGGAAATGCTTCCGGCGAGAGTGGTACGCGAGTTCAGGGGCTGCAAGTATGATATAACTATAACCAAAAACGAGCGTGTATTTGTAAAGCACAGCGGCGAGGATATGAAGATCACAATCTGATCTCAGCAGTGATCATGGAGGCAGTTATGGATTTTACAAAGTTAAAGGATTTTATGGACGGGCTGACTCATCAGCTCGTACCGGGAAACAGCGCCGTAGTGTATAAGGACGGGAAAAAGGTCTTTGAATACAGCTCCGGCTATGCCGATCTTGAAAAGGGCGTCAAAATGACGGGAGAGGAGCTTATATACATATATTCGTGCTCAAAGCCCGCAACTGCTGCAGCTGCCATGCAGCTGTATGAGCGCGGCGCATATCTGCTGTCAGACCCGATATATGATTATATGCCCGAATTTAAGGATATGTATGTTAAGACTGACAACGGCATCAGAAAGGCGGAAAACCATATCACGGTAGGTCAGCTGTTGACGATGACAGCCGGATTTTCATATGATACACAAACTCCGGCATTTGACGAGGCGCGCAGGATAACAGGCGGGAAAATGGACACGCTTAAGGTGATAAGCTGTATCGCAAAGGAGCCTCTGACATTTGAGCCCGGCGAGCGCTGGCAGTACAGTCTGTGTCACGATGTTCTGGCGGGCTTGATAGAGGTGGTATCGGGAAAGAGATTTTCGGAATATATGCGCGAGAATATTTTCGAGCCCCTTGATATGAAAGATTCATTCTATCATCTGCCGGAGGGACAGGAAAATCGTATGGCAAGGCAGTATATTTACAAGGACGGAGATGAGACCGACATTGTAAAGCTGCAGCAGAGTACAGGCAGGAACGGAAAAATAATGTATGCCGGAATGGATAACAGCCTTGTGTTCGGCGAGAATTACGACAGCGGAGGAGCGGGAATAATAACAACAGCGGGCGATTACGCTAAATTCATTGCCGCGCTTGCCAATAAGGGCATGGGGCTTAACGGGAACAGGATACTCAGCAGCGGCACTGTGGAGCTTATGAAAACGAATATGCTCACAGCTGAGCAGATGAAGTATTATACATGGCGCAGGCTGCGCGGCTATGGCTACGGTCTGGGATTAAGAACGCTTATCAGCAAAAGCGAGTCCGGCTCAAACGGCTCAATTGGCGAGACAGGCTGGGGCGGAGCGGCAGGCGCGACGGTACTGGCGGATACAGATAAGGATCTGGCGCTGTTTTACGCTCACCATATGCTGAATCCGCAGGAGGAATATTATCAGCCGCGTTTAAGAAACGTGCTGTATTCCTGTATTGATGAATGATTAAAAACGATACGATGCACACAGATCAAAACAAATGGGGCTGTAGCAAAATGCACAGACCACATAAAGCGAAAATAATAAGGCAGGTAAGCCATTTTTATGAATCACTGCTATTAAGTTTAAGGTGGAAATTTTCATAAATGAAAAATTCAGCATTAAAATCGCTTTATGTTACGAACGAAACTCACCACTCGACGTACGCCGTACGCCTTCGAGCAAGGGGGCTGCGCCCCTTCGTTTCGTCCGTTCTGCACTATTTTTCTAAAGCCCCGCGAGGCTATTGCATACTCGTTGAGTTTTGCAACAGCCTCCTGAAAAATAAATACGAGGAGGGTCAATATGAAAAGAATCGTCATATGCTTAGCTGCAGCAGCGGCGTTATCAGCTGCTCCGGTATATGCCGCGGAAACAACATATGTTACCGATGAAAAGTATGTAAGCTACAGTGAGGCTGACAAATACAAAACAGTCCTTGTGCTGGATGAGGCTGAGTCTATAGTATACATAAACCAGGAGGATACAGGCTTCAGTTCGGCATCTCAGTTTTTCCTCAGCTCCGAGCCGGAGGCGGGCACATATACGCTTAAGCTCGGCGGAGGAAACGAGGCTAATATTGAAAATAAGTTCTATATAGGGATCGATGATATCTACGGCGATGTCACAGCCAGAAGAATAGGGGACGAGGGCGGCATTGTAAAAAATGAGGACGGAACGTACAATATAGGCTATATAGCAGATATACCTGCGGGCGCGTACCGTTCGATACTTGTAAAGGACGGAGAACGTATACTTGGATACTCCATAAACACCGTGACATCAGGTGACGGGGATATAAGAATGGGTATACAGATAAACGGCGTACCGGAAGAGAAAAAGGAAAGTCTTGAGGTCTCACTCAGCGCAAGAGCAGTAGAGCTCGCGGCAGATAACACAGCAGGAGGCGAAGAATAATGAGCAAGTATATTATTCCGGAGATAAATATAAGTATATTTGACAGTGAGATATGCACAAGCATCTCAGGAGCCGGTCAGACCGATTATGTTCCGGGTCTGGATGGCTTTTCAGATGGCAGCCGCACAAGCCTGAACTTCAGTGAGCTAAAAGAGGTCACAAAGTTCATATTCTGATCCTGTGCATCGGATCGTTTTTAATAAAAAATCTAATTGCATTTGCTCTGGAGGAATTTATGTATAGTCAGGCGCCTGTAATACTCCTGCCGGAAAAAATATCAGTCCTGCGTGATGAGAAAAATCAGCTTATAAGAACTGATAACGAGGAGTTCAATATATATTATAAAAATATACTGTATCCGTACTCTGAGGAATACGATATTATAATAGACTGCCCATGGGGAAAAAATTTTGGCGACCGCTGGTGCCTGGACGAGTTCACTGACGATATGAGATCGGCTGAGCTTAGGATCAATGTTTACAGCGGTTTCGGAAAGCTGCTCGCATCAGCAGCCTGTACGGTGGAGATTTTTGAAAAGAGCAGGGAGAAACAGTTTGACCTGCTCTGCATAGGCGACAGCATGACTATGGCGGAAACATATATACGCCATGCGGCAGAAAAGGCGCGTAATGTCAATACGCTTGGCACAAGGCGTATACGCTCGGTAAATCATGAGGGGCGCGGAGGCTGGACCTGCTCGGCGTATTTTGAGCGGTACGAGGATAACGACTGGGGCGTGTCGCCGTTTCTGTTTCCTGCAGGATACGGTGCAGATGAATATTACGGGGATACCGGCTTTTATAAAAAGCTTAAAGATCCCGCATATTCGACGAGCTACAGCTATACTGGGTTTGAATACAGCCCTATCAAATACGGTATGCTCGCCTTTGACGGTGGCAGGCTGTGCCGCTTTACCCAAAATGGATATGAGCCTGTTAGTGATTTTAAGGGCTTTGAGTTCAGTTTTTCAAAGTATATGGAGCGCAGCGGAATAGAAAAGCCCGGCGCGGTATCGCTGCTGTTCGGCGCGAACGAGTTCCAGCTCTGCGGCTATTCCGGTTTTGAAAGCGCGGCAGAGGAATACATAGAATGCCTTGGCAGGATAACGAGATCCGTTAAGGAATACGACAGCGGGATAAGCGTGATAATATGTATGCCGATATGCGGCGGCGGAGGCCATGCGTGGGGAAAGAAAATGGGCTGCATGGGCAGCGCCAAGCAGTATGACAGCTGTATAAAGATGGCAAACTATGAGCTGCTCAAAAGCTTTGACAAGCGCAGAGACGAGGGAATATATATTTGTCCTATGCTTGCCGTCTGCGATACGTTCAACGGATTCCCCAAGGAGCATGCGCGCTCAAGCATATATTCAGAAAACACGGAATTACGCGTTTCCGACTGGGTACACCCGTCCGATACAGGCTATATGCAGATGGGTGACGCGCTTGCGGGCGTTATCGCCTGCATAAGGCAGAATAAAAAATAAAAAGTAAATAAGCTGAGTAACGATCACAGGGTATATACAGACCATTATAATACCCCAAAAACTCTCCCTAAGACTTTTTAGTCTCTCTCTCTATGTTATTAAGTATATACCTTGTGATCGTTATTCAGTGATCATTTGTGGCTGTGGAAATATGCGCAAAAGTGGATATAACAAATTAGGTATTCGCTCCAATTTGTGTTTTTGTTCCGCTCTGTTTTTCCAAAGCCCGAAGTCTGCCGCGAAGCTCGCAAGCTTTGCAGCAGATTTTTTTTATTTAGCTGTCAGCCGGACAGCTGGATAATTCAGATTATTTTCTGTTGCGTTTTATATCTGAGTGTGATATAATTTTATCATAGACAATAGAAGGAGGGCTGTTCAAAAGCTCAGGGAATGCTAAATGTGATTTTGCGGCAGCCTATTATATATGAGGAGGTTGAAAAATGGAAAGAAAATGGTGGCACAGTCTTACCGCGTATCAGGTGTATCCGCGCAGCTTTTACGACAGCAATGGCGATGGTATAGGCGATATAAAAGGAATAACCCAAAAACTGGACTATCTAAAGGAACTGGGTATAGGAATAATATGGCTGAGTCCTGTGTATAAGTCGCCCAACGATGATAACGGCTATGATATAAGCGATTATTATGATATAATGGACGAGTTCGGAACAATGGCAGATATGGAGGAGCTTATAGCGGAGGCGGCAAAGCGAGGCATACGCATAGTAATGGATCTTGTTGTGAACCATACCTCAGATGAGCATAAATGGTTTGTAGATGCGAGAGCCTCAAAAAACAGCCGCTACCGCGATTACTATATCTGGGCAGACCCGGTAAACGGCGGACCGCCCACAGATATGCCCTCATCGTGGAGCGACAGCGCCTGGGAGTATGATAAGGAAAGCGGACAGTATTATTTCCATATGTTCAGTGTCAAGCAGGCTGATCTGAACTGGGAAAATCCCGATATGCGCAGCGATATATACGATATGATGAATTTCTGGATAGATAAGGGCATTGGCGGATTCCGCATGGACGTGATAGAAATGATAGGCAAAAAGCCGTTTGAAGGGATAATAAACAACGGACCAATGCTGCATGAATATCTCAGAGAAATGAACGAGAGGACCTTTGGAGCTCATGACCTGCTTACGGTCGGTGAATGCTGGAACGCTGATACTGAAATAGCAAAGCTGTATTCCGCGCCGGAGAGGCACGAGCTAAGCATGGTGTTCCAGTTCGAGCACATTTGTCTCAAGGGTGACAAGTGGTATCCTAAGCCTTACAGGGTACGGGATCTTAAGCGGGTATTTTCAAAGTGGCAGAAGGCTCTTCACAATAAGGGCTGGAATTCTCTTTTCTGGTGCAATCACGATCTGCCGCGCGCTGTTTCGGCATTCGGTAACGATAAGGAGTACAGGGAGGAAAGCGCGAAGATGCTTGCTACCCTGCTGCACGGAATGCAGGGCACGCCATATATTTATCAGGGCGAGGAGCTGGGAATGACGAATATAAGGCTTGGCTCGATAGAGGATTACAGGGATATAGAGTCGATAAATATGTATAATGACCGCATTGCTAAGGGCGACAAAGAGGAGGATATAATGGAATCGATATATCAGTCGGGCAGGGATAATGCCAGAACGCCTATGCAGTGGAGCGCGGAGCAGTACGGAGGCTTTTCAAAGGTGCAGCCATGGATAGCGGTGAACGAAAACTACCGTGAAATAAACGCGGCTGCGCAGACAAATGATGAGACATCTGTTTTTTCACATTATAAAAGACTTGTTGCGCTGAGGCGGTCGAGCGATACCATCGTTTACGGCGATTTCAGGCTCGTTAACGAAAGCGATGATGATTTCTTTGCATATGAGCGCAGCTATAACGGTGAAACGATACTTGTGGTCTGCAACACGACCCCGGAAAACAGGGAGTTTGTATACAGAGGCGTAGCAGGCTCAGAGCTGCTTATCGGCAGCCGTCAGGACGCGGATATTTCTGACGGGTCAATAAAGCTGCGCCCGTACGAGGCTGTGATACTGAAGCTTGCTTAGAATATCTGTCG
>CALXSS010000095.1 GCA_944391225.1 uncultured Clostridia bacterium | reverse complement strand
GCCGCGTGCTTGGCGAGCTGTGCGGAAAGCTCAATGCGCTCAGCCCGCTCAAAACACTTGCAAGAGGCTATTCTATTCCGGTCACGGAGGACGGCACAGTTTTAAGGAGCGCGGGCGAATTTAAAGAGGGAACAGAGTTTACGCTGAAGCTGCGTGACGGCGATGTTGAATGCAGGGCGGAACGATCAGGAAGGATAACAGATTATGGCGGTTAAAACATTTGAAGAGTCAATGAAGGAGCTTGAGGAGGTTGTAGCAAAGCTTGAAAGCGGCGAGGTTACTCTTGATGAATCCTTGAAGCTGTTTGAGAAAGGAATCAAGCTTTCATCAATCTGTCAGAAAAAGCTTGACGAGGCTGAGCGTCGTGTAAAGATACTCACCGGCAGCGGCAGTGAAATGACAGAGGAAAATTTTGAGGCGGCGGAATGAAAGAAGAATTAAAGGGAAGAATAGAAATAATAGATAAAGCGCTTGAGTCGTATTTGCCGTGCATAGATAACCCACAGGGTGAGATATACAGAGCTATGCGCTATAGTCTTTTTGCGGGCGGCAAGAGGCTCAGACCTATACTTATGACAGAGGTGTGCAGTATGTGCGGCGGCGATGCGGAGGCTGTAATGCCATTTGCGTGCGCTCTTGAAATGATACATACCTACTCGCTTATACACGATGATCTTCCGGCAATGGATAATGATGATCTGAGACGCGGTCTACCAACCTGTCATATAAAATTCGGCGAGGCTATGGCAATACTTGCCGGAGACGCGCTGCTGAACAAGGCGTTTGAGATAGTGTCATCGCACGATCATAAGGATCCCAATCGTGCAATGAAGGCTATATCGCTGCTGTCAGCGTCGAGCGGAACAGAGGGAATGATAGGCGGTCAGGTCGCAGACCTTGCGGCAGAGGGTAGGGAGATAGAGCTTGATGAGCTGAGGTATATACATCTTTTAAAAACAGGCGCTATAATAAGATCAGCATGTGTCATTGGCGCGGTTATTGCCGGAGCGGACAGCGAGGAACAGCAGGCGGTTGATGATTTTGCAAAAAATCTCGGAGTAGCATTCCAGATTCGCGATGACATTCTTGATGTCACAGGCACTGAGGAGGAACTTGGAAAACCAATAGGCTCAGACGCGGAGTTGAGTAAAAGTACATACGCGTCTATCTGCGGTCTGGAAAGATCTGAGGAGCTTGTGAAGGAATATTCAGAAAAAGCAAAGTTGGCTCTCGGAATATTTGGAGAAAAGGCAGGTTTTCTTTTAAAACTCACAGATTATCTGACCGACAGAAAGAGCTGATATGTGGGGAGGCAGCATGGATTACTTATTGCAGATAATAGGGAATAGTATTTTACAGACAGCTGTGCTTTCATGGTTTATAGCTCAGCTGCTAAAGGTCATAATAGTTCTCATAATCGATAGAAAAATAGATTTTACAAGACTTACAGGCTCGGGTGGAATGCCAAGCTCGCATTCCTCGTTCACTGTGTCGCTGGCGGCGGCAGTAGGCTTTTTGCAGGGGTTTGACAGCGCAACGTTCGGACTTGCGGCGGCATTTTCGCTCGTTGTTATGTATGATGCCTCTGGCGTAAGACGCAGCGCAGGTCAGCAGGCTGCTATACTGAACAGGATCGTTGACAAGCTTGGCAAGGAGGAGCTTTCCGCAACAGGCAAAAAGCTAAAGGAGCTGCTTGGTCATTCACCTATGGAGGTGCTTGCCGGAGCCATACTCGGAATTATAATAGCGATAATACGCTATGTCTGATACAGAGTTTTTGTCATCTTAATATAAAAACACACCTGTACCGGTTCATTGTGAACAGCGCAGGTGTGTTCTTTTATATAAATATATTTATAAAGCCCATAAAGAAGCCCAAAAGCGCACCAAGATATACTATGGCGTTAAGCTCTCTTTTCATAAGCCCAAATATCAAGCTTTCAAACTGAACAACATCAAAGCCGCTTATACGCTCCTCAACTATTCCAGACAGATTGATCCCTTTAAGGACTGACGCAAGACTCCGGCATACAAGCTTTTTATATGCGGATATAACAAGCTCTGTAAAATCAGGAAGCTTGTCCTCGTATTTTTTTATAACATCGCATATCATTGTATTTCTGAATTTATCGAGCTCTTTTTCGGTAAACTCTTTTATAAAGGATTCAGAGTTTTCCTCAATTATCTTGTCGATGTGCTCGCCTAATGTCTTTGATATGGTTTTTATCATAGCGTCATCTATAAATCCGGTCAGCTTATATAGGATAGAGGAATTAAGTTTTGATTTTGCCTTTTTTATAGTGATGTCAGCTATCTGTTCACCTAAATGAGCCTCGGTAAGCTTTGTATATATATGGGTCGTGACAGACTCTTTAAGCTCGCAAAACAGCTTGTCGGCTACCTCCTTTGGAGAGACTTTTTCCATAAGTTCTCCAACTGTTTGCGTATCGTTTCTGCGGCTGTCGATAAGCTCCTCAACGCCAGAGCGCAGCTTTGAGATCATTTCCTCCGATATTAAGGTATTGCTAATCGTTTCCTCATTCAGCAGTTGCTCGCCAACTGCTTTACCTAATGATGCAGCTATGCGTTTCTTTTCTTTGGGGATGAGACCAGGCGTGAATGGTATATGCAGCCTACCTATATAATATGTTTTTCTTGGATGGAATAGCATTTTAATAGCAATATCATTAGTGATATATCCTATAACAGCTCCTATGACCGGAGGAATAATGTAATTTAAGATCATGCTAACATATCCTTTCGAAATTCAATGCTTTAATAGATTATAGCATGCTGTTGAGCGATTTTCAATAGCATTGCAAAAATTATTAAGAAAAACGGAAAATGCAAGGAATGCTTTACTGCGAATAAAAAAGCAGTAATGATAAGGGGTACTTAAGGGGTAAAAAACCTAACTAAACTTATAAGGGGTATTTTAAGTATCCGTAAAGCGCATAGCTGTCACATAAATACAGAGTGCTAAAAAATATATGCTTTAAGTTTAATAAAGAGCCATTTATTAAACTATATAAAACTTTAACTGTATTGTTCCCTTGTTTTAAAAAATCTTAAATAACCAGTCATACAGCTGACTTGTGCAGCTGCGTGACTGGTGTTTGATTTGGAGCTTTTTTAGTATTCGCGGTAGTGGTCGTCCTTAAGCTCTGAACATACTATATAGCATTCATTTCCGTATATCATTGAGGCTGGAATACGCCATGGTATGCCATAGTAGAATTCATCGGCTGAAAGTTCACCATTTACGTACAGCTGTGCGCAGTCGCATTCTGTATTTATCTCGGCATATCCGTTCGGACTGCTGACGCTGACTCTGTACCATGTGAGCGCGCGCTTTCCGCCGATACTCAGCTCCTCTGCGAATACCGGAACGAACGGCTGTTCTGTCTGTGTGAGTTCTGTTATTACTCTGGGCTGACTATTCCCTTTGATGCTGAATTCCTTAAACCCTGTATCAGTCCATACTTTACCGCTTCCGCCCGTTCCGTCAGCTGTTATTATATTTCCATCATATTCTATAAGGTCGCAGCTGCTTCCTATATATACTTTTCCTGAAAGCTTGCGCGTATATCTTGCATCATCATAAGAGAGAGTTACTATTTTAGTATTATGGCGTTCAATAACACTGTTTGGTTCAGCTTCTATTTCTTCTCCGTCTATGCTGTATACCGTATCTATTCCGGGTATAGCGGCAAAGAATATCGTATCTCCGTCTGAACAGAGAGGCTGCGCTGTTGCGTATTTTATTCGTATATTGTCAAAATCCATATTGAATGGCATAAAGAAACAAGTATCCCCTACTATATCAATTTCTGGGAAAACTATGCTGCCGGTGTTGATAACCGCGCCTGTAATATCTTCGAGAACAGCATGGCGCTGATGATGATTGATAAATATAAATCCTCTTTCACCGTCAGTCCTCATAGCATAACGCAGCATTGATGTATCATTTATATCAGGCATTGTCTCTGCTTCGACCGCTTCCATTGGAGCTAACATATATCCAAAATCTGCCGCAAACATGTGAAGCATGTTCAGAAGTCGGTAATGCTCCCGTATCTCGCCGTATTCTGACAGCGGAGCCTGAAAGTCATATGATAATACAGGATAGTCATTCGGGTATCCTGTTGCCTTAGACTCATTGAAAGAGGTTTTGCCTGTCTTATTTGTGCCGCCGTGATACATGTAATAGCCTATAAGATTATTTCCGCAGCCAAGCTTGACAAGTGATAGTGCATATATGTCCATAGGATATATTATTGAGCGTCTATGGTGTGTATTTTCTATCCCTCCCCCCAACTCACAGGTAGCAAAGGGATAATCCTCATACGGCAGCTGCCAGCCGTCTTTGCCGGTTTGTGATATGACATCAGCGCCTATTGCGGAATCATTTCTCATACGGTTAAAGAAGAAATGAGTTGAGGGCGGGAGCTGTTCGCCGCTTCCCGACCATGGCATTTCAACATAGCCGCCGAATACCGGAATAACCTCCTTGACCGGTATTCTCGCTCCGGCTGCGCTGTTCCAGCCGGTTACGGTATATATGGGAACATCAAAACCTATATTTTTAGCGAGCTTTTTAAGCTCATAAAGGTGATCTGCTCCGTCTGTCAGCTCATTTTCAAGCTGGATAGCTATAATATTTCCTCCGTCCTTGTAGAACAGTCCTTTTACTTCGTTATAAATTTTTTCATACCAAATACGGACCTTTTCCATATATCCCGGATTGTTATCGCGCAGCTTATAAGTCTTTTCAAGCAGCCAGTCAGGAAAACCGCCGTTTCTGCATTCACCGTGTGCCCATGGACCTATCCTGAGCACAATATCAAGGCCTGCTCGCCTTGACTCCTCAACAAATCTCCGAATATCAAGATCGCCGGAAAAATCAAATACGCCCTCTGTTTCCTCATGATATATCCAGAAAAGATATGTTGAAACGACACTTATGCCGCCGGCTTTCATTTTGCACAGCTCGCGATACCAGCTGCTTTTGTCGGCGCGTGAAAAATGATACTCCCCCATCACTCCGATCCACGGGCTGCCGCCACGTTCAAAATATAGGCTGTTTACATCAATTCTCTCTCCGTTGGGTGCAGCGCCTCCCATATTGAGATGATCCCGTTTTATATCTCTTTTTATGTATTCTTTGAATGTATATTTCATATCTTCCTCCATATTAGATCGTTCAATTATGAAACGTATGTCAATATATATTTAATATATTATCACCTTACAGCTCAATTGTCACTATATATTATTGCTAAGTAATATGAATTAATTGCTTAACTATGTCGGCTGTTTATCAGTTCAATAGCATAAGATAAATTAGGAATACCTTTTTTACCTCTCAGCGGCTTAGCGCCGCGTGAAATGAAGCTGCAGTTTGCAGCGGCGGAGGACGGAGGGGCTGCATAATCATATACAAATAATGGCACATCAAACTTTAATGTTCTTGAACCTGTGGAATATGTTCCACTTTTATATGCTGCCTCTGTAAGTATAACTGCATCTGAGAGTCCTATTATAGTTTCATTACGCTTCAGCGCAGCATCACCTGACCATAATGCTAATGGTGAAAACTGAGATACAAAAAGGCAGTTTTCTGAGCTTATTAGCTGCAATATATCCTGCTTAAATCTGAAATTAAATATTCCCTCAGCAAGAACAAAAACTGTTGTTCCTCCGCTGCTGAGCGCTGATATATGCGCAGCCATGTCTGAACCACTTGCATACCCACTAACAACCGTTATCCCGTTTGCAGATAGTATTTTTGCTGCGTGTTGAGTAATAAACTCGCCTCGCTGAGAAATGCGACGTGATCCGGTAAAGCCAGCATTCTTTCCATAAAGAAGCTCAGTATTCCCAAGCAAAAAAAGCACGGGCGGACTATTTTTTCCAAGTGTTCGTATAAGTCTTGATGGATAAGCGCTTTCGGCTTCTGTTATCATTTTGATGTGGCTTCTGTTCAGCATATCATACACAGGCTCAGGATTGGCTAAGACAATCGCCTCAGCCGCATCAGGATTTATTCCCAATTCGTTCACCAGCGATTCAGCAGTGCTGAATATTTTATCATAATCAGCTGTTATTGAAGCTGGCTGCATAACTATGCGCTTAAGCTCTTGTTCGGTCAGCTTACTGCTGATCATGGCTTTTAATATATTCTTATGATACATAACAGCCCTCCTCAATAGTCTTATATGTATAATAACATATACTGCAACGTCTTTCAATACATTTAACAGTACAAAATATTCTATAAAACGATTATTTTGTAAAAAAGTCTTGATTTGAGCGTAAGTATGTGATAGAATATTATAATAAAATAACCGTTGCATAAATAAAATGCATTATACGGCACATATTCCCTGTTGTGTGGGGGTATGTGTATTTTTTATGTGATGGCTGCATGAGGAGAATGGCAATGACTAACTTTCTTATAAAACGATTTATTAAGGATTATGAAAATATCCAAAAAACTTCTGTGCGCAGCGCTTACGGCAAGCTTTCAGGAGTTGTGGGTATAGTTTGTAATGTATTGCTTTGTGCTGTCAAGCTTGCGGCAGGATTAATAAGTGGCTCTGTTGCGATAACTGCTGATGCGGTAAACAATTTATCAGATGCATCATCAAGCATAATCAGCCTGCTTGGATTCAAGCTTGCTGAGCGCCCCGCTGACGATGAACACCCATATGGACATGGCAGATACGAATATCTTTCAGGACTTATGGTTGCGCTGCTGATTATGATAATAGGAGTAGAGCTGCTAAAAAGCAGTGTTGATAAAATACTACATCCTGAGCGCGTAATGTTCAGCGTCGCGACCGCGTGCGTATTGTTGTTTTCTATCGTTCTCAAGCTTTGGATGGCGTTTTTTAATACAAAAATGGGTAAAACCATCAATTCCGGAACACTTGAGGCAACTGCCGCAGACAGCCGCAATGATGTTATAACAACATCGGCTGTGCTTATTGCTGCTATTGCATCAAAGTTTACTAATGTTGAGCTTGACGGCTTTATGGGGGCGGCAGTAGCGTTGTTTATATTATACAGCGGATTCGGGCTTGTAAAGGATACGCTTGATCCTATACTCGGAAAAGCTCCGGAGCCTGAAACTGTTAAGGCTATAAAGGAAAAGATACTCTCCTATCCAGGTGTGATTGGCACTCATGATCTGATGGTTCATGACTACGGTCCGGGAAGGCAGTTTGCAAGTGTTCACGTTGAAATGGCTGCAGAAAGTGACGTACTTGAAAGCCATGATGTTATTGATAACATAGAACGCGACTTCTTAAAAAATGATGGTATACATATGCTTGTGCATTATGATCCGATTTCTGCCTCTGACAGCGAGACGAGCGAGCTGAGAAACTGGATAGCTGAAAAGATAAAGGAAATAGACAGTCGCCTTACAATACATGATCTGCGCATAGTGAAGGGCAAAACTCATACAAATGTTATATTTGACTGTGTTGTTCCTTACGATACGGGAATAGAAGAAAAAGAAATAAAGAAAAGAATTAACAATATGGTTCAAGAAAACTATCCCGATCATTTTTGCGTAATAACTATTGACAGGAGCTATGCACCTATTGTATAAAGTACGATACCGCTTTAACAGAGTTAGATCAAATCTGTTGGAGCGGCTTTTTACTACTGAACAGATTACTGAATTAATGATATTGTTATGACAAAATATCCTTATTTAAAATGATTACTGTTTAAATATATTTTTTTATGATAAAATGTAAAAAATGATTATTTAACAGGAGGCATCATGACAATGAACAGAAATGATAAAAAAGAAAGTGCACTTTCATTATATGGTTACAGCAGTGTAGATATTCAGTCAAAGCTTGATGAATGGTTCAATGCGCTGTTCACAATTGGAACGCCGCAATGTATATACGGCGAGGATGAAAACGGGGGATATCTTATTGATACCGGCAATAATGATGTGCGTACAGAGGGACAGTCATATGGAATGATGATGGCAGTTCAGAGAAACAGACAGGATATTTTTGATAAAATATGGGCTTGGACGAAGAAATTCATGTATGTAAAAGAAGGAAGGTTCGCAGGATATTTTGCGTGGTCATGCGCACTGGACGGAACACCGAACGCGGATGGTCCTGCACCTGACGGCGAGGAATTCTTTGCAATGGCTTTATTCTTCGCATCTCACCGCTGGGGCGACAGAGAGGCTCCATTTGATTACAGCGCACAGGCTCGAGATATCCTGCGTCACTGCATACATCAGACAGAGCTTACAGGCGGTCAGCCTATGTGGGATCCTGATAATTATCTTATCAGATTTGTTCCCGACACACCATGGACAGATCCCTCGTATCATCTCCCCCACTTCTATGAGCTGTTCGCAAAATGGGCTGATGAAGATGACAGAGGATTCTGGAAAAAGGCTGCGGAGGAAAGCAGAAGGTACATACTCAACAGTGTTCATCCGGAGACCGGACTGTGCGCTGAATATTCCGAATATGACGGAACGCCTAAAAAAAGCCCATGGGGCATGGGAAATACATATTTTTCCGATGCGTACCGTCTTATGCTCAATATAGCGCTTGACACACAATGGTTCGGAGAATATCCCGGCTACAGGAAAATTGCAACTAATGTTCAGGACTTTTTTGCAAAGATCGGCTTTGACCACGACTTATTCTATGAATACGCTGTTGACGGCACTAAGCTTGAAAGAAAAGCACTTCATCCAATAGGACTTGGAGCTGCTATAGCTGCTGCATCAGCGTGCTCTGACAGCACCAGCGCTGAAAAATGGGTAAGACTGTTTATGGATACACCTCTGAGGACAGATCAGCGAAGATACTTTGATAACGATCTATGCTATTTTGCGCTCCTTATCCTTTCAGGTGAATACCGCATATGGTAATTTGGATAGATGAATTATAATATTCCTTTTTTATTGGTATAAGTTATAGATATTTTGTCATATTTAACAGTAAAGAATTGAATTGTGCCTTTATATATGCTACAATATTACCTATAAACAAGACTAATCGGAGGTGACGACCATGAATAGAA